>CAZRIR010000090.1:0-8032 GCA_964600195.1 uncultured archaeon
GACAACGCTTGTCAGGAACTCCTCCAATTCCTTGCGCAACAAACCTATCCCATACATTAACCATTCCATCTTTTTTAATACGCTCATATACTTTCTGAACGGAATCATGATATGAGATTCTTTTTCCTTCCATCTAAACACCTCTATAATGTATTAATTTTCTTTGTTTTCATTAATTTATTAAATTTTTACTTATAAATCATTTATTTTATATTTGGATCTAATTTAGAATCATCTGCGAACATGTTCTTTTATAAAGTGCATGTAATTATCAGATATAGTTTTTGAAATTATAACAAAAAGTTTAATATATCATGGTTAAAATATAAAAGATATGAGGATTGTAATCATCGGAAATGGCGTTGCTGGAACATTTTCAGCTCAAAACATCCGTAATTTAGATAAAAATGTAGATATAGATATTTTTTCGGCAGAACCATACCCTTATTACACGAGGGTTAAACTTCCGGAACTCATTTCAGAAAAAATTACAATTGAAGATTTAATTGTATTTAAAGAAGATTGGTATAAAAAAAATAAAATAAATTATCACTTGAATAAACCTGTAAGTAAAATCATACCAAATGATAAAAAATTGATATTTAAAGATGGAAAAGATCATCTAAATTATGATAAACTCATAATAGCTACAGGTAGCATGCCAAATATACCTCCTATTAAAAATGCTAAGGAGATGATAGGAAGAGGTGTTTTTACACTTAGAAATATTGATGATGCTTTAGAGATTCGTGATTACATAAAAGAAAAAAAAATAAAGAAAGCGATCATTATTGGAGGGGGTTTACTTGGATTGGAATTAGCTAAACAAATAAATGATTGCAATCTTGAAACAACAGTAGTCGAGTTTTTTCCTAGATTATTACCAAAGCAACTAGATACAAGTTGTGGAAATTTACTTAAAAATGATATTGAAAAAATGGGTATTAAAGTAGAATTGGATGCTGCGACACAAGAAATTATTGTTGATGAAGATATTAAAGGGATCAAAATCAAGGATGGACGCGAGATTCAAGGAGAGATGGTATTAATTCAAGCAGGAATTACTCCAACCATTAATTTAGCTAAAGATGCTAATATAGATACAAAACGAGGGATAATTGTAGATCATTATTTAAGAACCAGTCAACTTAATGTATATGCCGTGGGAGATTGCATAGAATATAAAGATCAAACTTGGGGGATTATTCCTGCATGTATTGAACAATCAAAAGTAGTAGCTTCTTCAGTTTTAGAAAATAAGGAAAAGGAATATGAAGGAACCATACCTAAAAATACACTTAAAATAATTGGTATAGACTTAACTTCGATTGGCATGTTCGATCCTGAAGATACCGATCGTGTTGGAGCAGGATGGCAAATATTAAAGAATCTTGATCGAAAAGATAATTGTTATAAAAAAATAGTCTTAAAGGATCATAAACTTAAAGGTGCAATATTATTCGGAGAAAACAATGCAAGATCATTCGTAAATAAAAAAATTAATGAGGAAGTTGAAGAATCCGAATTACGAGAAGCAATTAATTTATATAAATGGGAATGCAGTGAATGTGGGGAAATTTATGATGAAGCTATAATGGAACTTATGTTTAAAAGTCTCCCTGATGATTGGAAATGCCCTAATTGTGGTGCTCCAAAAAATAAGTTCGAAAAAAAAAATTAACTCTAAGTATAAAATTTTTTTTTACATTAAGGAAAGTTTGGATTTTTAACTCAATTAGTATTGAAATGTGGATTTTAAATTATTAGGATAAACTTTTATAATATTTTTCTCTTTTAGAATCATAATTAGTTTGCAACCATAAAAGTGAACTTTATTGGAAAAAAATTTTGAACTTGAACTTAAAGCACAAGAAAATATAATTATTGCTAAAAAAGAAAAAATCTTCTCATCGGAATTAAAAAAATTAGCAAAAAACCTTTTAAAAAAGGTAAAAATGCGGAAAAAATTTGTTGCTCGTGAAATGGCATTGGCACAAGCTAGAGTTAATTTGGTTGAAGCTAATAAAGATGTTTTACAAAATAAGATAAAAAATAAGGAAACACTTGACTTCTCTGACGAGATAATTAAAAATGAAAAGGACTTTATTGAATATCATGAAGAATTGGCAAATAAACAATTAGAAAATGCTAAAAATCATGAAAGTATTGCACAACTCGAAAAAGAATTAGCAAAACACAAAATTTCATCAGCGAAATTACGATATAATGCTGCAACCATCCGAATTAAATTAGGAAAATACCAGCTTAAATATTTAAAAGCATTGGAGTCAAAAACATCCCAAGAAAAAAAAATGATAATTCTAGCAAATTTTAGGGAGATGATCAAATCTTTAGAACATAGTGTGAATGAAATCTCAGAAAAAGAAAAGATCATCAAAGAGATACAGCAAGAAATACAAAAGAAATCCCATAACTCTTAAAGGTTTGAAAAAAAAATATTTTAAAATTAATGCTTAGGACTATAAAGTAAAAAAATAGGACAAAAAATCTTCATCCATTGGTTCATTGTATAGTTAGTATTTAGCGAATTGACAATAAAAAATGAATGACATTTATTGATTTAGAGAATTATTCTTGGAAAAACCTTTATAGATTTTTTAATAATAGGGATTTACTACTTACTTTAAAAATCTTATTTTTTTTTACCATCTTATTTATTTTTTATACATCATTAGACCAGATAAATAAAAATAATGAACTTTTGATAAAATGAATTATGAAAATACCGCGATGTATGAGTACCCAACATCCTGATAATGTGAATTCACCTTTTTTCACACAATCTTCAGAAATAGTGGGAGAGGATGAAATTATTGAAGCATACTATGCATATTCTCACCTAGGTTGCGACGAGCAAATGTGGGATTGTGAGGGTAAAGAGATTGATAATTATGTTGTAAAAAAATTATTAACGAAATATAATCCTTATTTTTCAGAGAATCGTCTGGGTAAAGATATCTTTTTAACCTTAAGAGTTCCAAATCCAACAATAGAAAAAGCTGAAGCAAAAATCTTAATTGAAACCTTGGAAAGCATATCGCGTTCCTTTGATGCTTCAAATTTGGTATATCAAGATGATATTGCACCAATTTTTGAAGTTATCTTGCCAATGACTACTTCTTCAAAATGTATTGATAGAGTTTATTGTTATTATCGAGATTTTATTATCGGACAATCTAAAAAGCAATTTGCAGAAGGAGACATCACGATTGAGGATTGGATTGGTAAATTCTTTCCCAATAAAATAAATGTAATTCCCTTAATTGAGGATTTTGAACATATGATAAATGCTGATCACATCCTAAAAAGGTATCTCAGTGATAAAGATGATACATACCATAGAATTTTTTTTGCACGATCAGATCCTGCAATGAATTATGGACTAATATCTGCCGTTTTAATTAACAAAATTGCACTTCAAAAAACGTATTCCCTGTCTAAAAATCTTGATATTGAATTATACCCAATAGTTGGGGTTGGATCGGCACCTTTTAGAGGAAATTTAAGACCAGAAAATGCTCGTCGAGTTGCCAATGAATATCCATATACCTATACTTTTACTATTCAATCAGCATTTAAATATGATAACCCACCGAATAAAGTAATCAATGCTATTAAGATTTTAAGAGAAAGAAAACAACAATCTCCAAGAATATTTGATATAGATAAAGCTTTAGATATAATCAAAAGATATGCTGAAGAATATGAGAAACAAATAATCTCATTAGCGCCACTTATTAATAAAGTTGCAAAATTTATACTTAGTAGGAGAAAACGCAAGCTTCACATAGGATTATTTGGATATTCAAGAGATGTAGGAGGAATAAGACTTCCAAGAGCTATTACTTTTACAGCATCATTGTATTCATTAGGAATTCCACCCGAGTTATTAGGTTTAAACGCTTTAACAAGTAAGGATCTTGATTTCATTGAAAGTATTTATGTAAATTTTAAAGATTATATAAAAGATGCATTTTCATACTATAATCCAAATACAGGTTTTATACCAATCGATATAAAATCATGTGTAAATGATCTTGACATTGATTATGAACTAAATCAAGAGCATATGGAAAAAACTACTGAAATCGTAAATGCTATAAAAAAAAATAATAATGGGGATATATCCGAAAAAATCTTGATGGCTGCGAATATAAGGAAATTTTTAGGATGAATATTTTTATTTCGAATCAAATAGATCCCATCGGAAAATAAGTTAATTAGATAAAACAAATAGGAAAGATGAGCTGTCCAAAATGGCAATATATCGCTGCAAAAGATGTAATTATCTTTATATAGATGACCAAAATGATTGTTGTTTTGAAGATTTAAATGAGGAGACGTTCAAATGTCCTCGTTGTAGGTGTAAAAAAACATTATTTGAGAAGATTGATAATTAGCGAATTTAAATTAAAATAAGGTAAAATTTCAAATGAATGAAAAAAAACAGGGAAAACCACAGAGATATGATACAGGGACTAGATCTAATTTGATATATCTTCCCTTTGTAGGCATATTAGTTATTTTGTATATCATCTATTTAATAATAGCAACACCATCTAACACAGATTTAATCCCTATTTTAGCTGGGACAGGCATTCAAGATTTTCTGATTCTTTTGGTGTTAATACCCATAATTAGCTTTATATTAGTTCTTTTTATTCCATTCATTTCATTTGGTTTTTATAAATTATATACATTAATTTTTCGGAATTCAAGGGAATATTATCTTGATATGAATATTCAATTAGATAAATGGACTTCTCGTGATACTATAAAAAGAGCATTTCATCCGGGGCTAATGATCTGTGCTTTAGCTCAATTTATTGTAACAGCTACAGGTATAAATATATGGTTTATTGGAGTAAGTGATATTGCGATAATTTTTGCGATGTTTAATGCAAGTTTCATTGTTTTTCCAATTGTAGTTATTTTATATGTTCCATTATGGCTTTTATTTGATTCAGGTGTGATGAGTAAAACGAATCCTGATTATTTAGGGAGAAAGCGCACTCCAGAGACTGTTGAAACCATAGAAAAATATTTTAGTAGTAAATGGAAAGGTTTTGGCGGTTTAGCTTTTATCATTAATTTCATTTCAATGATAATTCAAGCAATTCTTCTTACAGTATCACCGTTAGTTGCGATATTCCTCTTTTTTGTGCCTTTTATAGGTATCTCATTGCTAATACCTGTTCAAACAATTTATGAGAAAATCTTGCCCTTTCTTACTAAGCAAGAGCATAAATATACAAAACTTCATGCTTCAAGATTGACATTAGTTTCGGTTGATGAATGCCCAGCTTGTAATTCTAAAATGTGGAAATAATTTTTCTATTAGAATATTAATTTGATAAAAACTGTATAAAATTGAAATTCAATAAAGATTTAACCAAGCAATTAGAACATTTTGCCAAAAAAATTGACATAGATGTTATAGGTTTTGCTGATATTAATCATTTTACCAAATTTTATAATGATAATCATCCGAGTTATTATCAGGATGATGTGTTAATCATAATAATCATTGGTCTTCATTTATTCGATCAAAACCTGGATATCTGGACAGAAAGTAAAGATTTACATAAAAGTTATCATTTTTTGGATAATGTATTAGAAAAATATTGTTTTAAAATAAAAAATTTCCTATCTAAGAAAGGATTTAAATCAGAAATTATTCCCTACACTCCAGGAATATTTCTAAAAGATTCAGCAGCTCTAGCAGGTATTGGACCAATAGGTAAAAACAACATGTTGATAACTAAAAATTATGGTTCACAAATAAGGTTGAGAGCAATGACCACAAACGCACCATTAAATCCAGGAAAACCGCTTAAAATGAGTAATTATTGTATAAATTGTGATTTATGCATTAAAGCTTGTCCTGCTGGTGCTCTTTTTGATGGAAAATATAATAGAGAATTATGTTTGTCATATAATCTAACAAATCTTAAAGAATTGTCCAAATATTCTTCTATTTGGTGTAATATTTGTATTGAATCGTGCCCTATTGGAAAAAAAACAATTTTCAAACAAGATTTGAACTAAATCGTGATTTTTGAAAAAATATTTTATATTACTTTTATAACATAACTAAAAGCTTTTAATAAAATTAAAAATAATGACCATCAAATATTAAAATTAAACAAAAAAGGTAGAAATTATGAGTAATATGAAAGAATCTATAAATGGTGAAAGTTCGAATTCAAATAAATATTTAGTTGGACCTGGATCTGGATTAATTATTATGGGTGCGTTTTATCTATTTTGGTGGATATTTATTGCTTACCAAAATCTTATAAATGATCCTCGATGGGCTCATAATCTTGCATATGCGATTATTATATTAACTGTAGGATTAGCTTTTTATCAAAAAAGTGTCATTTCTCGCATGGTTGCATTAATTCAAGCTTTTTTTTTACCAGTAGTAGGAAGTGGATCATTCAATACCGTTATATTAACAATTATTACTGGAAGTATCCTGATTTTATGGGTGATAATAATCATAATTGAAAAGACAAGAGGAAAAAAAATTTTAGAAGATAAGCTCCAAAAACGCACTTGGATGTGGTTAAATCTACACACCCTTGTTTTAGCTTGGATTTTAATAGCACATATGGGATTAATGTTTATCATTGGCAGATTACCTTTAGAGGCTCAACTTTATAGCTACAATCCAATGGCCGGGTATTTAGTTAATTTACCTCCAGAAAGCCGTGAATTTGGAACCTGGGTGTTTGACATCACCTTATTTTTATGGGCTATAATAGCAATTTGGGAACAATTTAAAATGGGGTATAACGTCCAAAATAAACCCTGGCCGAAATATAGTTTTTATATGGCAATGATTTGCATGGGAGCATCTTTATTAGCTCTGTTAATACAACAGGTTACAATTGGTTTTGATTGGGTTAGTACAATTTATTCATAATTTTTTTTAATTATTTTTAGCTTTGAATATTATAATTTTATTAACAAGCATCTTATTATCGGGGTTATAATATGGTAAAAGAAGATATACCAATGGTTCATGCAAGCATGGCTTCTGAAATCGAACTTCAAAAAAAGTATTATGATGAGGGACGAATTTTTATAATACAGATTGAATCTACGTTAAAATGTCCTCAACTATGTAACTATTGCTATGTAGGAAGTTTACCTGATAGTCCAGAGGGTTTAACTTCAGATAAAATTAGAGAATTAATCGATTCCGCCGCTTCAATGAAAGTAAGAATGTTAGATTGGTTAGGAGGAGATCCACTCGTTAGAGATGATTGGTATGAATTATGCATGTATGCATCTGAAAAAGGATTAATAAATAATATATGGACCAGTGGAATTCCTTTGACAAATCGAGTGATAGCACGAAAAGCAGTTGAAGTGACAGAAAATGGGTTTATTTCCACTCATCTTGATACCCTTGATCCAGAATTATACAATATACTTCATGGTGGTGAAAGTTGTGATGATAATCAAGATAACATTAGGTTAATTCTTAAAGGAATCAAGAATACTTTAGCCGAAGGTAAAGAACCTGGAGCAATGGTAAATTGCATCACGTATACTTCACCTTTAGCTGATGGTGACACGAAGGAGATGATATCTTATTTTCAAGAAAAATTTGGAATAAAAACATGTTTAACTCTTTTTAATCCTGTTGTACATCAATCAAGAAATAGTAATTGGGAACCTTCCATTTCCCAAATTAAGGACGCTTTTACTTACAGAGATAAGATAAATTATCCCGATGATCCTTCGTGTGGACCCATGGATGTTTCAAAGTTTTATTGTGGAACAGTTGTTTGTATTACAGCCGATGGGTGGTTAGTTCCATGTTCTGTTATAAGAACAAAAGAATTTGGAAATATCCACGATGAAAAACTCGATATTTTGGTTGAAAAAAATAAAAAACGCTTGTTTTTTATGGATTTTAGAGAACTTTCAAATTTACCCGGTAATTGTAGTTCATGTTCCAATAATTCTTTTTGTTTTGGATGTCGAAGTAGTGCTT
>CAZRIR010000091.1:0-7990 GCA_964600195.1 uncultured archaeon
GACCCCAATTAACCAATTTGGACAAATTTAATAAAGACTCCTTCTCATATTCTCCACCAACGAAAATTGAACAAGTTAAAGCAGATACATTCAATCTAATTGCCTCATTAATTGTAACGCTGATTTCTTCATTAGATAGCTCCTTCAACATGCTCGCTCCAGCTGACACCCTTAATATAATGGGTTTATCTATATTTGCTGGAACACAACTTCTTAACATGCCACGGGTTAACATTAAAGCATCAGCATATTCATATAATGGTTCAAGACATGAAAATTGTTTTAACTGTCCCGGAATGTTTCCGAAATAACCATGATCTACAGCTAACATGACGCAATGCCCCGATTTAGTCTTAATTATTCTATTTAATCTGTTTAAAAAGCCCCAATCACCAATTGCAGTTGCCATTTTGCTTCACTTCTTAAATTTCAAGTTTAATTCTATATATTTTTTTATTAATTAATTTTTGAGTATTCTTATTTTTTTCTAGTATTTAATATACTTCCCTAATTTTCATGACTATTTATCTTAGAATTAAAGAATAATTGAAAATAAATTCAAATAATCAATTAAAATATTAGTCATAAGAAATTTAGGAACTCTTCTACTTTTTTTTTGACTTTTCGAGAATATTTTCTTGAAAACCTTTGATCAAGAAAATTTAATATCAGATTTAATCGAGAAATATTAATCCTTGGTAAATTAAGATGTTCAGAAAGAGTATCGATTAAATCCTTTCTAAAGATTGTCTTAGCATTTTCAATGATAATTTTTACTTCTTCAGCTTCATTGATAAAATTCTGGATTTCTTGATTGATAATGAACAGTTGTTCGTCATGATCTATCATCTCCAATGCTTTCTTCAATAAATTTTCTTCAAATTTTAATTTTTCATTCCAAGGTGTCGAAAAGACCTGCTGGTGAAAATCTATCAATAATGCTTTTTGTTTTTTCTTCAATTTTAACTTGTTATATTCTTCTTTCTTGGTAAATATAATAGGATATGTTAGATCAAGGTATTTTTTTGGAAGATAACTATTAAATAAAGCATTTAATTGAGATGAATCTGTAAATTCTCCTTTATTATTAAAAATATATATGGGATATCTATACACTTTCGCATGAATAAGACACAATACGCCATATAATCCATATTTTTTAATAACCTTGTTTATAGTAAAGCCAGATCTTCCATCTGATTGAAAATTCTCCATCTCTTTCAAGGGGATGTTCATAAGCAAGTCTATTCGTTCATAACCCCTCACTATTCCTTTATTATCAACAAAAGCTATAAATTGATGTTCCGTACATACTGCACCTAGAGGAACCTGAATTTTTATCGTGCCAAAATTATTTTGATCGAAAATTGCATCTGGGACTGTTATTTTTTTGAACGTTTGGCAAACAGGGCAAGTGAGCTCAACTTCTCGTGGCATGTTTCATGTATCATTATTGTTTTTTTTGAAGAATGTATCTGTGTATTTTTACACTAAGTATAAAATGATCATTATTGAATTAAATTTTATCTTTTTTGACAAACAAATCATAAAAACTAATTTATAAATTTCTAAGGATATTGTAGATAAAGTTATTTTGTTTTACTGGATTAATGAGATAAAATAAAAAGAATATTTTCCTAATTAATATAAATTCACTTAATAATTAAAATTGGTAATTTTAAAATGAACTTAATAGAAATAATTGGACTTGAAGCTTCAGATGCTAAAAAATTACAAAAAGCCGGGATCTCATCAGTCGAGGACCTTTTACCTTTAACAAAATCTCAAATGAAAAAATTAGCAAAGGATACAGGGATCTCAGAAAAATTAATTGATACATGGCAAGAGCATGCCGATTTGATGAGAATAGAAGGTATTACTCCTGAATATGCCAATTTATTGAATCAAATTGGAATTGATTCCGTAAAAGAATTCGCTCGTAGAAATCCCAAAGCAACTCATTCAAAAATCGTAGAATTTAACAAAAATAATCCTGGTAATATAAAAAAAATTCCAACTCAAAAGATCATAAATGAATGGATAAATCGCGCTCGAATACTTGCTCCTCCGAAGAAAAAAACGACACCTGAAGAACCTGACGAACCTGTAGTCCCCATTGGTCCTGTCTGGACTCCAAAACAACCAAAAAATCCTGCAAAACCAGAAAAACAAAAACCTGATTATGGTAATTATGGTTCAGATTATTGGAACGATAAATGGGTGAAACAGCCTATAATCTATACGGGAAGAGCTCTTCGTGGAAGTTCATATAATAAACAAATAGATGTTGACGTAAAAGCATTCATTAAAAATAATGATGAGATCTTGAGACATGTAATTAAAGAAGCTAAGCTTAAGAAAGATACTTATAATGCAACAGCTTTAGCATGCCAAAAATTTGTCTGCGAAATGTTTACTTACAAATTTGATGAAGAAACTTCGGATTGTGTTGAATTTTGGCAGTTTCCGTTTGAATCAATTCAATCGGCCGTAGGGGATTGTGAGGATGGAGCAATTCTTATCGCTAGTTTATGTATTAATGCCGGTATCCCTTCATGGCGAGTAAAATGCATTGGTGGGGCTGTTCTTCCTGATCCTACGGCACCTGCTGTTCCCGGAGAAGAACTTGGAGGTCATGGATGGACTATTTATTTGGCTGATAGAGCTGATTCTGAGAGACAATTAGAATGGGTGATTTTAGATTGGTGTTATTGTCCAGACCAAGAAATCGACGTTGAGGATAAACCTTTAGCAAGAGATGGAGGTCAGGAAAGCGCTTACAAGGATGTGTGGTTTACATATAATGATGAATATAGCTGGGCCCCTGAGCAAGTGAAAATTACCGAAAGCAGGATTAGCGATAACAGGACGAAGAAAAAAGATGAAGTTTTAGAAGTTAAGGAGTTTTTAGAAGGAATGGTAAAAGATATCTTTAAGGGTTTAAATATCGATATAGAATAATCATATTTTTACATTTTTTTCTCTCTTTTTTTAGGTTCTCGGACGATCATAATTATTGAAAATATGACGATTAAGCTTCCAATTAGGTGAAATATAGTAAATTGTTCTCCAAGAATAAACACTGAAAAAATTGCGGTAATGATTGGTGTAGGGGATACTAAAATTGTTGCTTTTGATGCATCCAAATAAGACAATGTTTTATACCAAAAATAAAGGCCTGTACTATACACTATGCCCATTAAAACGTAAAATATTAGATTTATTGGATCTTTAAACACGAATGGTATAGTTGGGAAAAAAATTAGTAAAAAGGTTGAAGTTAAAATAACAGCACCAATTGCATTTCTTATGAATACTATTTGAGATGCAGTAGAATTATTTGGATCTAAAAGATATTTTTTCGTAAGGGCATGACTATAGGTCCAAAAAAATGCAAGAATTAACAATAACAATGCACCAATGTTAAATTCTATCAAATTAAATGATCCTTTTGTCACTGTGAATATTAAACCAAAAAGTAGAAATAAAGAAAATAATATTTGTAAATTTGATATTTTTTCTTTCATTATTAAATATCCAAAAAGAAGGGAAAAGATTACAGTTGATTTTTGAGCTATTGCTCCATTTATGGATCCTGCATAAAAGTATCCTGTTGTGTATAAAATTTGCCCGATTCCAAATGTCAGTCCAACTTGAATCAAAATAACTTTTTTATTCTTCCAACCATAAAGAAGTGATTCCGCAGTTTTATTACTCATAAAACCTCCTATTTCATTATTTTTTATCCTTTTCCTATCTATAAACATGATAGGCAAAAAAAATAAAGCTTCAAACACACATGTCATTCCAGAAAATAAGTATAATGCCGAAATTTGATATATTTCAGGATACCCACTTATATTAATAGCATATTTCCAACCTAATACAATAATAGGTTCGAATCCAGTAATGATTGCTGCAATCATACCAAACAGCAAACCTTTTATTTTTTTTTCATCAGACAAGATGCTAATAAAAACGAAATAATGCATTAATAATTTTACATAAATGATCAAGACTTATTCATAGGTTTCACCTTGTTTTTACTTGAATTTTAATCCTATTTTTAAGACATAAAATTCTAAAATCTTATATTCATTTTACAATTGACAAAGAAAAAGAAAATAAAGTGAAATAAAATTATCGATAATTATGCCATTCACACACAAAATCTAACTAAATCATTTGGAAATATTATAGCTGTTAATAACATTAATTTAAACATTCCTCACGGAAAAACCTACGGATTACTGGGACCAAATGGTGCAGGAAAAACTACAACAGTTAGAATGTTAAATGCGATAATCAAGCCTACTTCTGGTTCAGCAAAAGTTGGAGGATTTGATATCATTTCCCAAAGTAATGATGTAAAACTGATATGTGGCTTTTTGCCCGAATCCCCCGGGCTATATCAAAAATTAACTGCCGAGGAATTCCTAGAATTTATTGGTGAATTATATTATATTCCTAAAGAGATATTATCATCACGAATTGAAGAATTGATTGATTTATTTGATTTGAGAGCAAGAAAAAATACTCTCTTAGAAAGCTATTCCAGAGGTATGAAGCAAAAAGTATGTCTTTGTGCGGCTCTAATCCAAGATCCTCAAATTATATTCTTGGACGAACCTACTTCAAATTTAGATCCTGCATCTAGTAGAATGGTGAAAGACCTCATCTTGGACCTCTCAAAAAAGGCGGATAAAACTATTTTTATTTGCACTCATTTACTCGATGCTGCTGAAGAATTGTGCGATATTATAGGAATAATGGATGAAGGTGTTATTAAGGCGGAAGGAACTCCTCAAGAGATAATATCTTCGACAGGAACTACGGATTTAGAAAATGCATATTTGAATATAATGAATGTTTCTAAAATTGAAGATTTACTAGCTTGGAGAGAATCAGGCAATAAATAAATTTCCCGATTATAATAAAAATTAATATTATATATCATTCATAGATAATCTTGTTAAAAAATGTTAGATCTTAGTTTTATTGGAAAAAAAGAAAAGAAGGGAGTATTTGAATATGATTGGAAAGATGTAATTCTTTATGCTTTAGGAATTGGAACCCAATCAGATGAATTACAATTTGTCTATGAAGATGCTCCAGGAGGATTAAAGGTAATTCCAAGTTTTAGCACCATTATTGCCCAAGGTGCACTTATCTTACCGGGTGATATTGATTTTTCTCGATATCTCCACGGAGAAATGCTGATCCGATTATATCAATCAATCCCTAAAAATGGTAAAATTTTGCGGGAAGGTGAAATATCCGATATCTATGATAAGGGGAAAGGTGCCGTTATTGTAACAAAAACCTCTGGTTTCTTGGATAATGGAACTCATTTATATGATGCAGATTACACTCATTTCTATCTTGGTGCTGGAGGATTTGGGGGGGAATCTGGTCCAAAAAATGTTCCTTTAAAACCTCCTGAAAATAAGGATCCTGATTTTAGTATTACCTACGAGACTGCTGAAAATCAAGCTGCTCTTTATCGATTAAATGGAGATTTCAACCCATTACATGTAGACCCTGAGTTTGCCAAGAAAGGCGGACAGGTAAAACCAATCCTTCATGGATTATGCACCTATGGTTTTGCCACGAGGGCAATCTTGAATGGTGCCTGTAATGGGGATATCTCTCATTTTAAAGAATTTAAGGCAAGATTCATGAATGTTGCTTATCCCGGAGAAAGTCTTACTACTGAAGGGTGGAAAGTGAATGATAAATATATTATTCAAGTTAAAACTCAAAATGATATTGTTCTGGGAGATGCTTATGCAATAATTGAATGAGTGATAATATTAATTAAGGATTGTTATGATTTAATATGCCCTTAGTAAAAGTAGAAATAATTAAAGGAAAAAATCGGGAATATAAAAAGTCACTTTTAGATGGTATTCATAATGCTTTAGTAAGTGCTATTAAAATTCCAAATGATGATAGGAACCAGAGATTATATGAATTACCCTCTGAAAATTTTGAAAAGAGGAGTACTCGAACTGATTCTTTCACATTAATAGAAATAACGATGTTTAAAGGGAGAACAATAGACGCAAAACGAAAACTTTATCGAAATATTATTGATAATTTAACTCAATCTCCAGGAATAAATGGAGATGATATATTAATAGTTATCCATGAACCACCATTAGAAAATTGGGGAATTAGGGGTGGAAAACCTGCAAGCGAGGTAGACTTGGGTTTTAAAATAAATGTCTAGTTTTTATATCAAATTCAGAAAAATCAACTAAATACTTTTTTTGCTCTTTCAAGGCACTTTTTAGCATTTTTGAATTTTTTTAACCCTTTTTGTGCAAAACTTCGATTATACCATACTTCCGAATTTTTGGCATCAATTTTTAAAGCTTCTCTAAAACATTCATCTGCATCCTTGAATTTTTCAAGTTGTATGAGAGTAAGACCTCTTCCATTCAATGCCTCAACAGATTTGGGATTTAATTGGAGAGCTTTATAGAAACTTTGTAATGCATTGCTATATAATCCTTGTTTTGATAATGCAATACCTCGTCCTACCCAAATTGAATCAATTTTTGGATTAAGCCTCAAGGCCTCATCGAAACATTTTACAGCTTTTGCAAAATCTTTTTCATCAATCAAGCGTTCTCCTTTTAAAGTCCATGTCATTGTTTCGCGTAATGTCAAGATTAATTCCTTTCATCAAATCTATTTGATATCAATTATTTTACATTCAAATTTGGTTCAAGCTGTTTCCTTATTGAGAATTTCATTTTTTAAATTGTTTAATGTTACAGCTTTGTAATTTTTAGCTAATTTAAAAAGAGGATTGATTTTTAGAGCTTCATCAAAACATTTGATCGCTTCTTCGTTCTTTTTGAGTTTTGCTAAAGCAACACCTTTAGCGGTCCAAGCATCTTCTATATTTGGATTTAAAGATAAAGCCTCATTAAAACTTATTATTGCTTCTTCAGGTCTATTTAATTTTGCTAAAGCAAGACCTTTATTACACCATACTTTATAGTCTGTAGGATTGAGAAATATTGCTTCTTCATAAGCTTCTACTGCTTTATTTAATTGATCCGGTCTTCCACTAGCAGCGAGAGCCACTCCTTTTCCCGCAAATGCAGAAACAATTTTGGGATTTAGTTCTATTGTTTTTTCAAAGCAATAAATTGCCTCTTCATTATCTAAAAGTCTTAATAATGCCAATCCCTTGTTATACCAAGCATGAGCAAATGTATCGTCAATGCTTAAAGCTTCGTTAAGATCTACTATTGCCTCATTATATTGCTTATTATCAATATGTTCAAGACCTCTATTATATGCCGAGTAAAGTTCTGTTGGATGAGTGTCAAGTTCCATCTCTATTTCCATGATCGGTTCGATCCTCATCTCTTTATGTAGTAAACTTTCATCATCTTCTTCTTTTTTCTCCTCTCGGGTTTTATCTTCAATTGTACCTTGAGAATCTAGTTCTTCCTCGGAAGGAACCTCCTCTATTTGATCTGCTTTCAGTTTTGCCAATAAACTTTCATTTAACTCTTTTGCTTCCGTGAAATTAGGATTAATTTTGATAGTTTTTTCAAAACATTCGATCGCTTCCTCATATTCCCCTATTTCATTGAGAGAAACACCCTTATTGAACCATGCAAATGCATTACTTGGATTAATTTGGATTGCAATACTTTCGCTTTTTATTGCTTCTTCAAATCGGTTTAAATTTAACAGTGCTGCACCCCTATTACTCCAAGCTCTTGAATCTTTTGGATCTTTATTAATTATTTTATCAAAATATTTTACAGCTTTTTTAAAATCTCCTTTTTCAAAAACATTTATACCTTTATCAAATAATTTTTCCAGTTCTTTCGAGCTCATAGTTAATCTATATGATCATTTATTTGAATCCTAAATAAATAATTTACTGATATTATTAAAATACCAGTAAAAATGAAAATATATCAGGTAACTTATTTGACTAAATATTATTTTTTTTTATTAT
>CAZRIR010000092.1:0-7978 GCA_964600195.1 uncultured archaeon
CGGTTTTTTTCGGCAAATAATTCATGATAAAATCCATCATATTCGATATATTTTTTATCTTGACTTTTTGCTTTTGATATGAATTGCTTGCTTTTTTTCTTATCAACCATTCTATCTTCTCCCGCTTGAAGAACCAAACAGCTACATGACAATCTTGAAGCATTCTTCATGGTCCATTTCATTGCGGATAATAATTCAGATTGAGTATCTACTGATATGACATTTAATTTATTTTTATCAGCAAAATGTTGTTTCAAAATTTTTAAATCACTCGTCAAGATCTTTTGGTTGATTTCATATTGAACGGTCTTAGATGGTGTCAATCTTGCCTCGACTTTCTTGCTTGCTTTCATTTGCTCAATCAAACCCAGTTCCGGTGATGCCGCAATCACTCCTTCTAACTGTGGATGGTTAATTGCATATATTAATGCAATTAAGCCTCCAAATCCTTCTCCTATTAGAAAAATTTTCTTATCTCCTGCTTCTTTCTTAACAACATCCATGAATAATATGATATCTTTTTGTACGTGATCGAACATGCTAATAATGTGCCCGGGAGATTCGCCAGCATTTCTCCAATGACCTCTTATATCGAAAGCATAGATGGCATATCCTTTTTCTGTTATAAATTCTGCAAGGAGACTTAGGCGGTCAGAATGTATTCCCCAATCATGAAATCCAATGATATAAGCCTTTATATCTCCGGATTCCGGTGTCCAATATTGGTAAAACAGATCGGTTTGCTCGCGCCCTTTGAAAGATCCTTTTTCGTTTTTCATAATATTCATTAAAATAAATAATCATTAATAAAATTGAAGAATTAATGGAAACCCAAGTTCTTCATTATTGATAATTTTCTTGACTTGAGGCGAGTTAGGAATCAAGACATCTCCATAAAAACTGTTCACTTTATATAAACTAATTAAAATTAATTTTTATGAATTATCATTTTCATAAATCCTTATAAAAAAACAGGCATATCATTAATTTAATTACAATCTGTAAATTTTCAATTTTTTTTTCAAATCACCAGGTATCCTTATGATGAAAATTGACGATAAAAGACGTAAAAATGAGTCTGGCAAGGATTTTCCCCTTGAGTTGGACGATCCCTTTAAACCCGATGATATCCCGCGTCAGGAGCTCTTTTATCGTCAAGATGGACTTTAAATGCCAGCCTCAGGTTCAAGCTGTCGCATTCAAAAGAGCCATGCTCTCGGGAAAGGGCGCAACCTATATCAGTACGATTGTGGTGAGGGTCTCCTACCGAGCAATGATATTTTTGGGAACTCGTTTATTGAAGAAAAAGCTCAAGTAGATCGTGGCTTCCCACTCGCACCTCATCTTGGTAACCTCTCTGCTGGCAACGAAGAGATAAAATATAAAGACTTATACCCTGAACCATAGGAGAAACTTAAGAAAAATCCTTTTTTTGACATAAGAGAGGAAGAACGTCCATTCAGCGAAATGCTGAGAGCTTTGGGGTCTTAAAATTCCACTCTTAAATGCAATTCTCAAGCACCTCGTGGGCTTTTTAATGACGAATTAAATTATCGTGGTTGTCCGATTTCTAAACGATGGATTTTTCACTTGCGTGACCATCTTGATACCGGTTCCATTGATTTTAGCGATGAGAGCTCGCCACGTAACCCCTTGGAACGAGAATTCGCCTTGGAGCAGGATGCTCTCGATTCAGTATTTGATTTTTTTGAGGATTTGGTGGAGGAGGAGGATGCTCGATTTTCCTTTGCCGTTTCCAAAAACAATGAGGAAAAAAAGATGCACATATTTCAGGCTCAGCACATCCAGTTGAAATGGTCAAAAGAACTCTCGGAATTATGTCACTTGGCCAAGAATCTATACAATCACGCCAATTATTACGCACGAAAGCTGTTTTTTTACAAGCAGGGAAAAATTAACGAGTTAGGCAAGGCAAGGGGAACGAGTTTAAAAAATTTAGTCAAATCTTCCGAGCATTACAGGAAATTATTTTCTCATACGGCAGATCAGGTATTACAATATTTGATCCGAAATTGGGAAGCTTACATAGAAGCTGTTAAAAAGTGGTATGAAGCCCCTTCAGTATTTCCTGGGAGCAAGAAGCCCCGCATTCCTGGATATAAACCTTCAGAAGGAGAGTTCTTGGTCGTATTTCCTATCCATAATTTGAGATATTCTGGGTATCGGGCGCATTTTGAGAACTCAAGAAAAGTTCAACAATGGAGAGATAAAAACGAAAACCTTCTTTCCAAAGTAACTGCCGAGATAAAATTCCCTAAAAAGGCAAACATTCCCCCCATTAGATTCAGGATTGATGTTAACGGTTTGGAGTTAAATTTGGACATAATCAAGGATTTTCGCATATCTCCAAGGGGCAATCATTACCTTTTTCAGGTCGTCTATGAGAAAAAAATCGAGAATTTGGGATTGGATCCAAGACGAGTCATCGGCGTTGATTTGGGTGTTAATAATCTTCTAACCATCGCAAACAATTTCGGGGCGCATCCCCGTCATTGTTAAGGGGAAGAGAATCAAGTATGCAAATTGGCTCGGTAACAAGCAGGATGCTAGGATAAAGCAAGAATTTTTTGAACACCTTGATGAAAATTTTTTATTTTTTTTCGATTCTTATCTTAATAATAATGATTGGGCTTCCATCATCCAGACTTTCAATTACTTGCTGGAAGATCGACTTTGGGATGAGGGCGTTAACAGGACAGTCATCCATCATGTCAATGCCGTGCTTTCCATTAATAGAACGTTAACAGAGTCCAGCAAGGAATATTATCGAAATAAGAACACGAAAGCTATGCTTGATTTTGACGTGGCCTTGTTGGGTACCTCACAGGTTCGGAAAATCGAGCATCACGTGGAAGAGATCGCAAGATGCATTCTGGAATACGAGAAAATACGGATTCGGAACTGGAGAAATCGCAACAATCGCATGCAGGATCAGCTCCACAAGGCTTCTGGATCCATGATCGAGTATTGCAAGAGATTTAATGTCGGACGCATCGTCATCGGTTACAATAAAGGATGGAAACAGGGGGTGAAATTAGGAAAAAAACCACTCAAAATTTCGTTTTCATTCCCTTCTTGGACTTGGTCAAGAAAATCGAATACAAGGCAAGACTCGTGGGAATTAAGGTGTTGAGGGTTAATGAGAGCCATACATCTAAATGTTCAGCTCTTGATTTTGAAGCCATCGAGCATCATAATTTCTATATGGGAAAACGAATCAAGCGTGGTCTATACTGCTCGAAAGAAGGGCTTTAGATCAATTCTGACGTCAATGGAGCATTCAACATCTTGAGAGCGAGCATTCCGGGCATCCTTGATGGGTATCGATACAATAAAAAAAATTTAAAATTAATGCTACTTTACCCAGTAGGAGTAGCTGTATGAAATAAGTCCCTGATAGCCGAATGGTTTGAGGAGGATCGTGGATGTGCAACACGTTAAAAAGGCATTACACATTATTTTAATTACTATGAGTGAAAACAAGTTTGTAAAAATTGCAATTCTAGGTCGGGGAGGGCAAGGAGTAGTTACATGTGCGGAAATCCTCGCCGAAGCCGCATATTTAAGTGGAAATTACGAAGATGTTCATGCTTATCCTTCATTTGGTGCTGAAAGAAGGGGTGCCCCCGTCCAAGCCTATGCAAAACTTTCTCACGTGGAAAAGATTTGGGATCGTGCTCAAATAGAGCATCCTGATATCCTTATTATTTTTGATGAAAGTGTCATGAATGCTGAAAATATATCTTCTCTTCAATCAGATGGAACTTTGATAATAAACTCAGAAAAGGATCCGGAATATTTTAGGACTAAATTTAAGTTAAAGGACTCGAATAAAGTCATCGTGGCAGATATTAGCACGTTATCATTAAAAAAGCAATTAACAATTGATGGAAGTCCCGTTGTCAATACACCCATTCTCGGATTATTGTTAAAAGCACTTCCTGACCTTACATTACAAAATTTAGAGACGGTGTTGAATAAAAGGATGAATAAAAAGATTGCTCAAGTTAATTTTGAGTTAATAATAGAAGGCAATAAACTCGCAAAAATGTTTTGATTAATTAGAATTATTAATGGGATGTATAGGTAGTAGCACAGTAAAAACAGATCCCTTATTTCTTCCATCAGATCGAGCGAAAATCATACCACCATGCATCTCAACTATTTGTTTCGTTATGAATAATCCTAAACCAGACCCTTGTATGTCTAAAAATTCAAAACCTTCACCAGAACGTTCAATTTTTCCGAATTTAGTAAACAATTTTTTCATCTCATCTCCAGTCAATCCAATACCCGTATCTTTTACGATAATTTCTACCTTATCAGATTTTTCAAATAAAATAATTTCAATTTTTCCCATAGGGGGTGTATTTTTTATAGCATTTAATAGCAGGTTTGTAACAACTTGCTCAATCCTGAGTTTATCGACGGAGAGTCTTAGATTATTATCCAACTTTTTTTCAAGATATATTTTTCTCTCTTTTAAAAAGTAAGATATCTCTTCAATGCATTCAATGATTATTTTACTTAAGTTTTCGTTCTTTTTTTCCAATTCTAACTTATCAAATTGAATTCTTGATATATCAAGAAGCTTTTCAATCAAGATACCAAGTCGTTCAGCACCTCTTGACATCATTTTTATTAATTCAAGGGCATCTTTACCCAATTGATCTTTATACACGTCCAAGATAAGCTCGCAGGCACCATTAATTGACATCAGAGGAGTTTTTAATTCATGGGATATCCCTGAAATTAAGTCATTTCTAATTTTATCGAATTCTTTTATCTTTTGAATCTCTTTTTTTATGAGATCTTCTGTTCTTCTCCGTTCTGAGATTTCACTTATAAACCTTTCAACATTTTTATGTTCTGTAATTTCCCTTGCTACAACTACTGCTTTTCTATCTTGATTCTTATCGAAAAAAGTTCTTATTTTCAGTTCAAACCAAATGTAATGTCCTTTCTTATGGCGCAATCGTGCTTCAACGGTTGCTTCTCCTAAATTAAATGAATCCCTAAAAGTGTCTGATAATTTTACAAAATCTTTAAAATGGACAAGATCCTTAAGATTATTTCCCAAAATTTCATCTTCAGTATAACTTAATTGTTCTAAATGAGCAGCTTTGTTAATGAAATTAACTGTCAAATCTTCATTTAATATTGATACTAAATCACTTGTATTCTCAACAAGTAGCTCATAATTAATTGATGGTTCCCTCTCGCTATCTTGAAGGTTTGACATTGTGAATTATCGCCTTGTTTTAAACTTTTAAATATAGAATCCTATAATATAAATGTAAAGACACTATCACTTCTACTTCAATAATAAAGCAAGATATATTTATGTATTTCGAAAATTATTTTCTCAATCGTTTTTTAAATGCTTTTGATTTCTGTATTCTTTCAGTTCGATCTTTATTGAATACTGATTTAACTATTCTCAAAAATTTAATTTAATTTAAAAAATATGGATTTTCCATTTTAATAATATTGGTTTTTACTTGATTTTCTTATATTCTATGGTAAAAACTCTTTTTTATTCAATTAAACTAATTTATCTTGAGACATAAAATAGTCTCAATATCTTATTTTTAATTGGTGAAGTAATATGGACAATGAAATTAGAATGGATGGAAGAGTTGTGATGATTACAGGTGCCAATTCTGGAATAGGAAAAGAGACGGCCATTCAATTAGCTAAGATAGGAGCATCTATTATAATGGTGTGTAGAAACAAAACTCGTGGAGAGAGTGCACTTAAAGAAATAAAAGAGACTGCAAATTCAAATAAAGTAGATCTTTTTTTCGCTGACCTTACAGATCAAAGATCAATTCGTGAGATGGTTGATAATTTCAAAAAAAAATATGACAAACTCCATGTATTAATCAATAACGCAGGAATAATTTCAAGAAGTAGATCAACTAATTCTGATGGTTATGAACTTACTTTTGCTACAAATTATCTTGGTCATTTTCTATTAACTTATTTACTTATTGATTTATTGAAATCTTCCGCACCTTCGCGAATTATAAATGTTTCTTCATTAATGCATCGATTTGCTAAGCCCGATTTTGAAGATATTCACATGGAAAATGAATATAACGCATTCAGAGCTTATGGTAATTCTAAACTTTACAATATCTTATTTACGTATGAACTTGCTAGGCGATTAGAATCTACGGGAGTGACTGTTAATGCTTTACATCCTGGAGCTGTGCGGAGTAACTTTGGTAGAAATAATCGTGGAAGTCTCTCAAAAATTGTTTTTTCTATTCTTAGACCCTTTTATATAAGTGTAAATGAAGGGGCTAGAACTTCTATTTATCTTGCAAGTTCTCCAGAAGTAAAAGATATAACTGGGAAATATTTTGTAAAAAGTAAGCCAAAAAAATCCTCAAAAATCTCGTATGATCCAAAATTGCAGTCAAAACTATGGCGAATAGGAGAAGAATTAGCGCATATCTCATACACTAAAAAAATAGATTCTGGCACAAGTGAATCATCTATTAAAGATACAGAATTAGCTATAACATAAAATTAAATTATTAATAGCAATTCTTAATATCGAAAAACACTAAAAATATATTATTTTTTATTAATTATTTGATTTTTAATTCACATTAAGCTTTTTTTGGGATAAAATTTCTTTGAATTATTTTACTAAGTTATAATGAGTTATACATTTTTGATATCCCCTAACTATAAATCAATAATGGACTAATAAGATCCCCTCGATAACCAAAAATCATGAGGAAGAGCGTGAAAGTGCAATACTGATAATATAAATTGGTGTTTTTTGAAAGAATTAAACTTATAAATGAAAACGATTAAAGTTTTTAATTTTTGAATATTTTTTAAAATGTTCTATTTAATCTTTTTAAGTGAATTTTATGATATTTTAGAAGAAATACGTGGTTTTTAATGTCTAAGAAGAAAAAAGATTATCAAAAAATACTTGCCTCGGTTCAAAAACCAGTAATAGGTGAAGCAGGGAATACTGGTGATTGGAGCAAGTTAAAACCTACTATTAATTTAGAGAAATGTATCCCCTCAAGATCGGGCAAACCAAGTTGTTTTAATTGCTGGCTCTATTGTCCTGAAGGATTAGTTTCAAGGACTATCCCTCCTAAAATCAATCTGGAATATTGTAAAGGTTGCGGAATATGCAAAGAAGAATGCCCTGCAAGTGCCATAAAAATGGAGGAGGTAGATATATAATGAAAGATAAGAAGAAGGTAAAAATTTTAACTGGAAATCATGCTGCAGCTCATGCTTTAAGACAGGCCAAAGTTGAAGTCATTTCTGCTTATCCCATTACACCTCAGAGTCCCGTTGTAGAAAAAATATCAGATTTTATCAATGAAGGTAAGATGAAAGCCAAGTTTTTAATGGTTGAATCTGAACATTCTGCTGCTGCCGCTTGTTGTGCCGCTTCTGCAACAGGTTCACGAGTAGGTACAGCTACTTCTGCCCATGGCTTGATGTTGATGTATGAGATGCTCCCTTGGGCTTCAGGAACAAGGCTTCCTATCGTCATAAATTTGGCCACACGGAGCTGTGGCGCTCCTTGGAGTGTTTGGGATGACCATTCTGATTTTATTGCTGCAAGAGATGTTGGTTGGATTCAGATCATGTGTGAGGATAATCAGGAGATTTATGATACAAACATTCAAGCATTTAAGATAGCTGAAGACCCAAGAGTATACGTCCCAACCATTGTTGCATATGATGGATACATTTTATCCCATACTATGATGCCCATCGAATTAGAAAAACAAGAAAATATTGATGGTTTTTTACCACCTTTAAATCATCACATCAATTTATCTGATATCAGTCAAGTTAAGGGAGTAGGTCCAGTTACTACTCCGGATATCATTAAAAGAGCTGAAGGTACGGCACCAGGTTATTATGAGTATAGATACTCTCTTCAAAAAGCATTAGAAAATTCAATCGA
>CAZRIR010000093.1:0-2458 GCA_964600195.1 uncultured archaeon
CAATATATAAAAGAAATAAAATTGGATCAACATGAGTGAAAAAGGAAAAGTGGTGATTAAAGCTTTAGTCACTGGAGGGTCAGCAAGTGGAGGCCCACCGATTGGACCCGCTGTAGGACCTACAGGCATTAATATCAAGGATGTAATTGATGAGATCAATAATAAAACCATGGTATTCAAGGGATTGACAGTGCCTATTCGTATTTCGTGCGACCCAGAGACAAAGCAATTTGAAATATTCGTAGAAACTCCAAGTACGGCAAGTTTACTCTTGAAAGAATTAGGTGCGGAAAAAGGATCACAAAGTCCTGGTGATGAGATAATCGGGAATTTATCCATGGAGCAAATAATAAGCGTAGCTAACGCTAAAAAAGACATTTTTTTAGAAAAAACCTTTAAATCATGTGTGAAATCAGTGATAGGAACAGCCTTGTCCATTGGTGCTACGGTGGACGGAAAAAGCCCTAAAGTTGTTCAATCTGCAATTGATAATGGAGAATATGATAATTTAATCAAGGAGGGTTCCTAAAAAATGAAAGTAGAAGATAAAGAATTGAGAAAAGTACTTTCCGATGCTATTGACAAATCAGTATTAAAAATGGACAAAAAAAAAGATAAAGTCCGAAAATTTGATGAATCCATTGATTTCATCATAAATCTTAAAGACATTAATCTAAAAGATCCAAAGCAACGCATTGATAAGGAATTAATTTTACCAAATGATGTAATCACTGAAAAACTACCTAATACTTGTGTCATTGCCTCAGATGAAATTTTATTAGAAGCAAAGAAGATGGGACTTGATACCATAGATTCAGAGGGGCTAGTAAAGTTAAACGGTGAAGAAAAGAAATACAAAAAGAAATTTGTAAAAAAATATGACTATTTTGTAGTAGAAGATAAGCTAATGAGAGATGTTGCCCGATATTTAGCACGATTCTTAGGCCCTGTTGGAAAGATGCCCAAACCATTTCCATCTGGTTATGGTATCATTACTTCCGTTGATGATCTAAACACGGCAATAGATAGATATAAAAAAGTCATACGTGTATCGGTGAAAAAACAACCCATTGTACAGGTAAAAATTGGAAAAAAATCAATGGCATCAGAAAAGCTCTTTGCAAATCTGAAAGCTATTGTAGATTTTATTGCTGACTTGATGCCACATAAATTCAATAATTTCAAATCAATCTATATTAAAACAACCATGGGACAACCAGTTAAACTCGGAGGTGGAACAAGATGATTTCAAAAAAAGACATACCAAAATGGAAACGTGACGAAGTTGATTATCTTGTCGAATTATTCAAGAACTATAAGACTGTTGCAGTCATAGACGTTGCAGGTATTAATGACAAACAAATTCAAGATGTTAGAAAGAAATTAAGAGGTAATGCGGTTCTTAGAATGTCTAAAAAAGCCTTACAGGGATTCGCAATCGATAAATACAAGAAAGAATCGAAAAAGCCTAATTTAGATCACCTAAAAGAAAATATTCCCGCCCAGTCGAGTTTTGTTTTTTGTAATGTAGACGTATTTGAATTAAAAAAAATTTTTCAAGATAACAAATGGATGGTCCCTGCAAAACCTGGAGAAAAAACACCTGTAGATATTTGGGTTCCCGCGGGAGATACAGGTTTGCCAACAGGTCAAGTCATTTCAGAATTAAACATGACATTACGATTGCCTACAAGGATACAGAATGATACCATTTGGGTAAGAGAAGACACGCAAACTCATAAAGCAGGGGACATTGTAAGTGTAAAACAAGCAGGTGTTCTTAAAAAACTAGGAATAAATCCCTTAGAATCACTGATTAAAATAAAGTTTGCTTGGAGCGATGGTGAGATAATACCCGCAGATGTCATCTACTTGGACATGGAAGGATTATACAAGGATATTGTAATTGCGCGTGCTAACGCTCTTAAGGTGGCTATCGAAATAGGAGTCATCAATGAAGATACAATCGAACCTATAATTCAAAAAGCAAATAGAGAAGCAATGGCGCTCTTATTCGAAATGCCCTTCATTGATGAAAAGATGTTAGATGAGTATATTAAAAAAGCAGAATTAAATGCCCATGTTCTTAATGCAAATATTTTTGAATCGGGTAAACCTGAAAGTGCTGAAAAAGAAGAACCTAAGAAGAAAAAGTCTAAAAAAGACAAAAAAAAAGATGATGATGAAAAATCTGTCGGAATTGGAAGTTTATTTTAAGAAGTAAAAAATTTTTTTAACAAAATCAAATAAATTAAAAAATAAAAAGAAAAATAATAATTAGAATCGAGGTAAACAAAATGGAAAGTATATACGCTGCCCTCTTACTTCATAAGGCTTCTAAAAAAATTACAGAAGCAAATGTTGAAAAAGTGTTAAAAGCTGCCGATGCTGATGTCGATAAAACTCAAATCACGAAATTAATCGCTGGTTTAAAGAGCAAGAATATTGACGAGATCTT
>CAZRIR010000093.1:2558-7973 GCA_964600195.1 uncultured archaeon
CTAGCATGGCAGGAAAATTCATAAAGTTCTTTACTCCATTCGTTCGAGTAATGCCTGAGGTAAAACAACCTCAAAGAGAAGTATCGTTTAAGGAAAAATTCATTTGGACTGCGGTTGTTTTAGTTATATATATCATAATGTCCAATATTCAGCTTTTTAAGCCATCTGGACCTTTATCAACTGGATCTGATGCATTATATTGGATGAGGATCATTTTGGCAAGCAATAGAGGCACTCTAACAGAATTAGGTATAGGACCCATTGTAACGGCAGGGCTTATCATGCAACTTCTTTTGGGATCGAAGTTAATAAAGGTTGACATGAGCGATCCCTATGATAGATCGATGTTTAGTGGCGCTCAGAAAGTAATGTCCTTATTCATGACGATTTTTACCGCCATAATGTATCTTGTCGGTGGTCAATTTGGAACATTAGTTTTTACAGACGCGGTTATCATCTTCCTGCAGTTGTTGCTAGCAGGACTCGTAATTATCTTATTAGACGAAGTTCTTCAAAAAGGATGGGGTTTAGGAAGCGGAGTTTCTTTATTTATAGCCACCGGGGTTGCGGGACAAATCTTTTGGAATCTATTCAATTTCATAAACGTTGATAAAGGAATTTCAAGAGGAATCGTGATCGCTTTCTTTCAAGTGATATTTGATGGAAATCCTAATACAAATATAAGTGATATTTTAATTCGCTCAAACAACATACCAGATATTTTAGGTTTGATATCTACCGTCATCATTTTTTCTATTGTAGTTTGGTTTGAATCAACAAAAGTTGAGATACCGCTTCAATATGCGGGGTATCGTGGGTTCAAGGGAAAATATCCGATGAAACTCCTTTATGTATCAACGATTCCCATAATATTACTCAATGCTTTATATTCAAACATGTTGTTATTAGGACAAATCTTTCTTTCAGACACGGGATTGTTACGGCAAACCATGATACCAGAATTCTGGTTGAACCTGATCGGCCATTTTACAGTTCAGGGAACGGGGACCAGTACCCGTCTAGTACCAGATTTTGGTTTAATCTATTTACTTTCGCCCCCACAGGGAATTCAAGCATTGATCGGTGATCCGTTTAGAGCTGTTGTGTATCTATGTTCTTCCATACTTCTCTGCATCGGACTGGGAAAAGTCTGGGTTAGCGTATCAGGTATAGGTCCAAAAGAAGTCTCTCAACAAATCCTCGATTCTGGGATGCAAATTCCCGGTTTTAGACGGTCTGAAAAAATAATGGAAAAAATTTTGAAACGATACATACCGACACTTATTATCATCAACGGTATCATCATTGCTTTATTGAGTTTCTCGGCAGACAGTTTAGGGGCATTATCAAGTGGCACGGGACTTCTGATCGCAATAGGCATCGTACATCAATATGCAGAGACAATTTCCAAGGAGGTTGCGGCGATGCAGTATCCAAGCATGAGAGGATTCCTTGGATTGGATTAATTTTTATCATAAGTAGAATTTTAAATTTGGTACCAAACTTTTAAATGAAAACAACATATTAGTGCATAATAATGTTAATCATAATGCATCAAGGTTTCAACTTTCTCGAATTCGTCACGACTATCCCTGGCTCGATGATATTTATTTTTTTAGTCGCAACTTTTACAGCTTTAGTGAGTGCTCTCTTGACAAAATGGCTAGTGGATACAGCGGAGATTGAAAGAAAACAAAGACAAATAAAAGCACATAAAGAAGAAAAGGAAAAAATCATTGAACTTGCCGAAGTTGATGTAAATAAGTACCGAAAGGAGAGGAAACGCTGGGAACGGAAAGATGCAATGATCAAAAAGACCGAACAACGTATGGGTCTACAAAGAATGAAACCAACATGCGTGACAGTTGTCCCTTTCATGATCATACTAGGTGTTTTTAACGTTATATATGCGAACTCATGGCAAGTAGCAATCAGCCCCATGAATCCTGATCTAATTCCGTTGTTAGGACAAATGATCTCACCTGCTAATGGTCCATATCTTAATTTTATTGGATGGTACATGTTATGTTCATTAACCATGAATTCGCTGATTCAGAGACTCCTCAAGATTCAAACTCAAACGAGTGGAGGTCAACTTGGTCAAATGTTTAGTGGTCAGAAAGCAAAAGCCCTTGAATTTCCTAATATCTGATAAATTAGTTTAGATAAATTAAGAATTATAGAAAAATAAAAATGTTTAAAAAAATTCTTTTTTAATTAATTATTTATTTTTATATTTCATGATCATGTTCAAGCCTTTTAGAAAGGCTAAAACAGAGCTCATTACGACATCCTCATGGGTTGCGCTGGATTTTACAATATTATTAGATTCGAGATCCATTATTTCGATGGAAACGTGCCCTAAAGCATCGGTTCCTCCCGTTACTGCATCTATATTATACTCCAAAAGTTTTATTTTTCCCATTAGTTCAAAGCACTTGGATATCGCTTTGATTGAAGCATCAACAGGCCCAACACCCACGGATGATGCAACTCTTTCAAGGTAGTTTCCATTATTCCGGATTTTTAATTTTACGGTAGACGTGGGAATCACGGAACCTGTCAAAACGGTTAATTCTTCCAAAATTACATATTGTTCTTGTTCAGGTAATGTCCCTAAGACATCTTTTACAATGGCGAGTAAATCTTCTTCAGATACTTCGCGTCCTTTATCACCAAAACTTTTCACGTGTTCCATGATTTTTTTAAATTGTTCATCAGTGGTGTTCATTCCCATTTCCTCTAATTTTGCTCGAAGTGCATGACCACCAGTATGTTTTCCAAGTTTAATTGATCGGCGTACAATTTCTTCTACATCATCAGTTCTTTTAATACCTATTAATTCTGGAGTTATAGGTTCAAAAGCTCGAGCATTTTGTATCATTGCATGTGCGTGAATTCCAGATTCATGAGCAAATGCATTTTGTCCTATTAAAGGTTGAAGGCGGCCAATCTTTATTTTGCCACCACAATAACTCTCTACCAATTTTGCCGTGGGAAAAATTTTTCTTGTATTCACGTTCATTGGAATTTGATAAAGAGCATAGAGAGACATTGCAGTTTCTTCAAAAGAAGCATTTCCAGCTCTTTCTCCAACTCCCATAATCGTAGTTTGGGCTTCAGATGCACCATTTTCAAATCCAGCAATAGTGTTCGCCACGGCTAGTCCAAAATCATTGTGACAATGAACAGCAATTCGTATATTTTTGGGAAGGGCCTCATAATTCTGCTTAATGATATAACCAAATGCATTGGGGGTTATAGTTCCAACGGTGTCAGGGATGTTAACTCGAGTAGCACCACATTCAACAGCAGTTTTATTTGCTTTAATCAGATAATCAAGATCGGTCCGAGTTGCATCCATTGCGGAAAATAGAACTGTAGTATAATGATCTTTAGCATATGTTACTTGTTCAATGATGCTATCTATGGCTTCTTCTCTTGTCATTTGCATTTGCTCTCTCAAATGCAAGTCTGATGTTGAGATAAAAACGTGAATACTATCCATGTCTGCTTCAATAACTCTATCTATATCAATCTTTTTCATGCGAGCAAGCCCCATTATTTCAGAACTTAATCCAAGTTTCGCTATATCCCTACATGCTGCAAAATCACCATCCGATGTTATGGGAAAACCTGCTTCAATAACATCAATTCCAACATCATTGATGGCTTGAGCAATTGAGAGCTTTTCTTCGTGAGTGAAACTAATTCCTGGAGTTTGTTCACCATCTCTCAACGTGGTGTCGAAAAAATATGCTCTCTCAGGGAGATTCAAAGATCCTCGCAATATATCCATCATGTCAGAAACATATATTTCTTTTTTTTCCTTCATTTTTTTTAACCTATTTAAATTTGTTTTTTTTAACGTCTCTCCTGTCCGTGCGTAAGGAATCATTTAGTTCCTTCCGAACGAGAAGAGGCTTCTCATAATAATAATAAGAGTAATCCTAATGAATTTAACAATAATCCTAAAGAAGAAAACCTGCTTGAGAGATTCACAGATCGGGTGAAAAATAAATTTTGAGTTACTTTCATTTCTTTAATCGATAATTTATTGTTAATTATATAGATTTATCTCTCCCTCGATAATAAATTTTTCCTTTTAATTGTTAATTCTTGTCAGGTTATATTACAATTAACATTTACAATTGCATTTTGCAGTTCCGTGCATTTTTTGAGATCAAATGAGGATTTGTAATAGATATTTTCAGTAGAGACTACAATTTCAGAACATTTATTGCACGTATCGAGGGCTTTTTCGAGATGTCCCATTTCATAGTAAATCTTGGCTAAATAATAAAGAGCCCGACTATAATTTGGCTTGAATTTAAGTGAGGTCTTTATCATACTAATGGCACTTTCAATTTCACCTTTTTTATAGAAAGCATAACCCATGTGATTCCAGGGATTAGCGTGTTTAGGATCAATTTTGATTGATTTTAAACATGCCTGTATGGCTTTATCATAATCACCAAGATTGCAATATACCCATCCAAGATTACTATAGATAAATTTTTGGTCAGGATGGTCAAGCCTGATATCAATTGCTTTTTTAAAGGATTCCAAGGCATTGATGTAGTCTCCTTTTTCATTATAGGAGACTCCCAAGCTATTCAATATGGGTTCATTCAAGGGATCAATTTGAAGAGCTCTTTTATAAGATCGTATTGATTCATCATATCTATACAGCATGTGGTTAATCCAACCAATATGTCTCAATAATCCAACGATAAAATATTTATTTTCTTGGAGATTAAGGTTTTTAATTTTTTTTTCTAAAATACCTAATATAATTATCTTCTGGTCTTTATTGAGATAATCCAAATAACCTTGCTTAAATATATAGTTTATTTCAGCTTCAGTTCCATTTTCAATTCCGATTGCAATTGCTTGAATAAACAAAAATTTAGCTGTTTTACCGCCTAAACTCGATAAATCTCTTAGGATGACTAGCCCTAAGTTCATATTTCTATTTAAAAGTTTTTCATGGTCTATTTTTTTTACAATCTGATCAATTTGTTGGGCATTAAAATAGTCTGTATATCCCCCGGCCAATAAAAATTCGATTACATTTGGATAACTGCTCTCGATTCTTTTTATAATTTCATTCTTAAATACTTTCCTCGCAATAGGATCTCCTGCTTTAGCCAATTCTCTCAATAAGGGAAATGCAAGATTGCTATGAAGAATCCTAGTATCATAATCATTTTCAACCCAAGTTTGAATATTAGAACGGTGACCCCAAAATTCTGTTTCAGGAGGGATCAAGGACTTATTTTCCCAATAGAGATGTTCTGAGTATTTTAGCTTCTCTTGGGCCTCATCGATGGAATCAATATTTCGTGCAATTTTTTTCTCATTTGACGATATTTCTAATAGTAAATATTTACACTGACGGAATAATTTACCATT
>CAZRIR010000094.1:0-3588 GCA_964600195.1 uncultured archaeon
CTAATATTCTTTTATCTTTTGATAATTTTTCGCATAATAATTCCAAGATCGCTGTCTTACCTGCTCCAATAGCGCCTACAATATCAAAAGATTTAATTCCATATTCTTTAAGTATCTCTTGATTTCTTGCTGCTAATTTATCATTGTTTTGTATCAAATCTTCATTCAATTCAACAATTCTAGAAATTTCTTCTTCGGGCATTTTATATTTCTCATTATTATTTATGTGAAAATAATTCTATACTGCAATAAAATTAAGGTTCGTTGATAATTTTTTGGAATTTTAATTGAAAAATGATAAATTTTTCAATTTTTTAATCTAATTACTTGATGTACTACCAAGTACGCTACTAATAATCCTCCCAAATTAGCAAAACTTTCAGCTAAATATATAGGATTTCCATATATGAAGAATAATAAAAGTCCTGGAACCATTAATAATAAAATAATTATCCAAAGAAAAGTTTTACCTGAAGTCCTGGCGGGAAAAAAACCAACTATTCCCGTTACTTGTCTATTCATCATTGGAAGCAACATGAGAGCTATGATTCCGAAAATTGGTGCCGAAGCAGATGCAACAGGTATGAAAATAAATGGTGTTGGATAATATATTATTGAAAAGGGTAATAGAATTAAAGCATATAAGCCAATATTAAATAGAACGCAAAGAAAATAGAATTTCAATAGAAATTTTGTGCCGTATTGAACTTCTATCATTTGTCCCATAAAACGTAAGAAATAAATCATTATGAATAGAAAAAAAAATCCTAGAAGATCTTGGGTGTAAACAAATGGAGATGTAAATACTCTCCAAATATAAATTGCGGGAAGACCACCGAGATTATATAAACCATTTGGATCGAAATTAAACCTTGCAATTTCTATAGCTGAAAATATAAGGATCATTAATATTATAAAAAGTGTACCATTTCCTAATTTCCATGGCCTTCTAACCCTTCCGTATCCCTGTTGAGATACACGTCTTGTCCTTCTTCGTTCTTTTTCTTGTCGTTTAAGATATTTTTTAAGTTGTTTTGGTCCATTATACAGATAATTTTGTGATATTGGCCGTGCTACTTCTTGATTGGAACGTCGTATTTTTTTCGTAGTTTCAACTGCAGGTTTATGTTTTAATTCAAAGCTACATTCATGGTTTTCAGGCAGTCTATGCTGTTTACAAAAGGTTCCTCCGCAATAATTACAATTAAAGGGGAGATATCCAATTTCATTTCCACAATATTCACAAAAAGGCACTATTATTCACAAGAAGTTTATTTCTTAACAATTATGTAATTTAAAATCCTTAATTAATTTATTTAAATTTATTATGATTCTTTAGTCTTTGTTTTATGATTTTTAAGTTTTAGTTAAGATTTATTTTCAGAAAGTTTCTTTCAAGAAACATGTTATCTGAAATGTTTTTGGTAAAATGTTGTATTAAGCAATCATATAAGCAGAATTTTCAAATTCTTATATTGATAGAAAAAAAAATTAAGGTGGAGGCCAGATTAATAATTGTAACTCAGGAACATAGATAAAAAGGTAGGTTAGTATCAATAATGTAGCAAGTGAAGAAACTAATGAAAAATATACTTTCTTATTCCATTTAAATATATTTTGACCATCCAAAATACCAATCGGAATCATATTGAATAATCCAAGCATGAAGTTAATACTTGCAGCGTTTGCAATAAAATAATTTAATGGCCAAAAAGGGAGAATGAACGAAATTATCAATAATAAAGAGCCATAAATTAAATTAACTGTAGGTCCCGCTGCCTTACATAAACCTGTTTCTTTGCTTATTTTATCTAAGCCTAAAACAACCACTGCTCCGGGCAAAGCAAATGTCGGAGCTGGAATGGTTGAGTTCAAAAACATTATTCCCGTGCCTAAACTAACAATGGTTAAAACCATACCAAGAGTTAAAAGCCTAAATTTAGTGGGGAACTTAAAATGCTTGCCTACTTGACGGTGTCCCAATTCATGAAATAAAAATGCCGTAGTATAAAATCCTGCTAGCATGAATATTGCCCAACCATAACCATATTCTATTAATTGTGCATTATAGAAAGTCAGTACACCAATTAAATAAATCATGACACAACCGATTATGAAATGACTGATTTCAGATTTATAGGGAAATAAAATTCCCTTAAAATTTATTCCAGAATCTATTGAAAATGCATCCTCTGGAAGGGACATCTCGGAGCGAATCCATGTATAACTACCATCTGTAGTTCCCCTAATTGGGTCCGTTGTTTGCACTACTTGCGGCTGAATATTCGAATAACTTGTATTAATGGGAATTGTTCCCGCAACATTAGTATAAGTGGGCTGAGGTGTAGCATACGGTTGATGAAAATGTTCTTCTTTCATTAACTCACATCCATGAACTTCTTTATCAATGTGTAAATTGCAATAGTCATGACCACATCCATCACAATGGAACAGCTGATGATAATCTTCTCCGCATAGATAACAAATAGGCATTTTAATATCCTCCTTTTTTTGAATAAAAAAATTGCTGTATTCTAAATATGATTGATTTTTTATTAAAATTTATTTATTGAATACCATAAAATTTATTACTTCTCAACAAATAAACTCGAGTTGATAAAATAAATAAACAAAGCTATATTACTCAATAGATATAAAAACATAAATGATTTTAAAGTGTTTCTTCCATGGTAAAACATTTCGTGTACTGTGAAACGTGTGAAAAAAATGTGTTCTTAAGACGCAAGCAATTCGAACATAAATATCATGAAATTCTATGTATATTAATACTCATGACCTTTGGAATAGGATACCTTATATTAAAATATCGTAAAAAAAAAAATACTTGTCCAAATTGTCAAACAAGCTTTAATTTAGACAATCTTCCCCCTCCACGGGATATTGAGTTGAAGAATTTTCATTAATTCTCTTTAACTTTCATTTTCCCTTCACAACGTGGACAAAATAAGTCTTTTTCATTTAATTCTCTTTTCATGACTACTTTTTGATAATTACAACTCTTATTCGAGCAATTAAGATAAAATTTTTTTAATAATCGCTTTTCAGGTTCTATTTTTTTTAAGGATTTATTAGAATTTTTTTTTTTTTTTGGTTGAGAATTTTGTTTACCGCTTTTTTGATTACTTTTTTCTTTATCAGATTTTATCCATTTATCTAAACTCAATGAACCTTCACATTTTGAATATTTCTATGTTATGAATCAATATATAGAACTTTTTTTGACAAGATCATTTAATAAAAAAAAGAAATAAAAAGAAAAATTTTTTGACTTTATAAATCTTAAAATACCTGGACTTTTCCAGCAATGAGACGATTTCTTAAATCTATAAGATTTTTCTGACTTAATTTGTCATTACTAACCTCTTCAGCAATCTTTTTAATGCTATCAAAATTGACGTTATCTGCGGGGATAAGACTTATAGAATTAACCCAAGGATCAGTAATTGGTCGCCCAATTTGAGACAATAATTTAACATGAGCTTCAACTATATCACCTTGTCCTTTTTCAACGATATCTCTTGCAATTTCCGTGCTTAATACGTTATAAATCTTTCCGACGTGATTTAT
>CAZRIR010000094.1:3688-7907 GCA_964600195.1 uncultured archaeon
ATCTGCTCCATTGCGTCTGATTCTTCAAACACTCCTGTTAAATCTATAGAACCTGGTCGAACAGCATAATCAAACTGAATGTGTTGGTTGGAAGATACATCAATATTTCTAAAAACATCGCTAACTGTTTGTCTACAAGCATCAAGACAAATTGTAGCAACGGGAATATATTCTAACCGGCTCTCCCTCATTATTTGGTTTATAGCTCGTCCAACTATTAAAAAATATTCTGGTTCAATTATTAGGCCTCCACCTAACTCGGGTTTAGAAATTCCACCAACCAAAGCTGCTTTATCTACATTATGATGATAATAACGACCAAAATTTTCAAAATAATACTTACATAACGCTCTGGAGCAAGCATCTGCTGCGGCATCACAAACCGAATCGGGATGTCCTACTCCTTTTCGCTCCACGATTTCGGGAAAGTCAGATTTTTCGATAGGATCAAATTTCGCTCGATCTATTTTTAGCATGTAATCAACTTTCAATTATTAGTTCTTCGTTTTATTCAAATGAGTTTTTAAGTAATTTTTTTAAATTAAACATATTATAAAAAAAATTTTATTTTCAAAAAAAACAACAATCAATAAAAACATTAAGATATTGAAAAGAGAACCTTCGAATTAAGATTATGATCGCATGAAATAAGAAATTGTGGGAAAATTTACAATTTAAAGTGATATTTTTTGTAAGAGATACTAATTAGACTTAAAAGTAACCTTTTTTTACTACATGTGATTTTGTACTATTGGAATAGTGCCGGTTGAAAATATCATTAAGAAGATTAGCATCTTACTTAAAAATGCTAATTATGAATCATTTACATTTGAGGAAAAAAATAAGTATTGTTTCGATCTTTTAGTAAAAAAAGATAGTTCAATTTTATTGATTAAAGTTTTTTCCAATATCGACAATTTAAACATGAATATAGTGAATGGTATAAAATCTATGTCGATTTTGTTGAAATCAAGACCAATTTTGATCGGAATCAAGAATCGTTATCAGAAATTGGAAGATAATACCATATATATTCGTGAAGATTTACCCTTTTTTACATATGATACCTTTGAAAAAATAATTTTACATCAGACATATCCCTACGTGCTTGCTAGAAGAGGAGGGGGTGTAATCTTTCTCGATGGGGCACTCATGAAAGAATTAAGAGAAAAAAAAAATATTAATAGAAAAGAATTATCAGAAGCGCTTGAAGTAACTAAAAGAACTATATGTTCTTATGAAAATGAGAGCATGAGACCCTCCCAGCAAATAGCAGATAAGATCATTAAAATTTTGGAAGATCCTGATAATCAGATTTTTAGAAGGATTGATATCTTTGAATGGAATGTAAAATTTGATATTAAGCAAGAAAATTCATTTGACGGTCAAGAACTCAATCCATTTGAATCACACCTACAAGATGTCATTCAAGATATAGGTATCGAACCTCATTGGTATAAGAAAGGATTAACTCCTTTTGAATTATCAATTCATTGCCAAAAATTCGAAAAGAATGAGGATCAAAAATGTGTTTTTCCACTGTTTACTAAAGTCCCTTCTAAAAATCTTAAATTTAGCGAGCTAAGCTTTAAATCTTTCTTATACATGTTTTCGAAACTATTTCAGAGAAAAGGGATTTTTATTGTTGATAATGATTTTCGGATTTCTGATATTTTAAAGAATAGAAAAATTCCTATCTTAAAAATCAGAGATTTAGAAAAATTTGATAGTGAAATTGAATTTATTGATTATTTCCAAAAAGGAGATTCCTAATCCGTTTATTTAATTAAAGCTATCCATCTATTTAGAACCATCTTCAAAATATTTTATAACTTTTTTAATGAATCAAATATTGCTTTAATAATGGATGAATTAAAAGTAACCTTGCTTTCTGAAGAGGAATTTAAGGAACTCGATGATAAATCAAAGTGGAATTATATTCAAACTTTGGTCAAACAAATCTATGATTACAAAATAATGGCAGATAAAAATTGTGAAGATTGTATTTATAGATTACAGACAAGCAGAGATGTCAATATCGACTTATTTTTTGATGACTGGCGTGAATGTGCAAATAATTGCGATGAATGTGATGTAGATAATCTAAAACAAATGTGCGAGGTTCAATTTCAAATCATGAATCATATTGCGAATACCTTGTTTGAATTGCAGCTTAAACAAAATAGATTAGTCCAATTCATGTACAGGAAGGATCCGAAGGGAAAGGAAATTTTTGATGAAATGAAAAAAGCACATGAGGAAGCTCAAAAGAGAGAAAAAAGATCTGACGACATGTTTCTTTAGTTTATTGATGTTAAAATGAAGGAATCGATAATTTGTGGAATTGACGAGGCAGGGAGAATGATGATCAAATAGGTTATTATCCCTATAGGCCCCGTCTTTGGTCCATTAGTATTATGTGGAGTTTGTTTTACCGAAGGAAATTTAGATTATTTATCACAAATTGGCGTGAGAGATTCTAAAAAATTATCACCTAAAATAAGAAAAGAATTATCGGAGCTCATTGAAATTAATTGTCATTCTTTTCATTTAATCATAGTTTCTCCTCGAGAAATTGACCAAAGAGAAAAATTAAAAATCTCATTGAACAGATTAGAAGAACTTAAAATGGCCGAAATAGGAAACAAGTTAAGACCTGATTTTTTATATTTGGATGCAGCTGATGTAAATGAGAAAAGATTTGGTCATTCGATTGAAAAATTATTAGATTATAAACCAAATAAAATCATTTCAAAACATAAAGCTGATGATCTCTTTCCAATTGTATCAGCAGCATCAATTATTGCAAAAAATAAAAGAGATGCCATCATTGAACAATTGAAACAGAAACATGGCGAAATTGGATCTGGATATCCTTCTGATGAAAAAACCAAAAATTTTCTGGTAAAATGGATAAAGAAACATAAAAGTGCGCCAGAATTTGCCAGAAAAACGTGGGATACTACAAAAAAGATTATGGAGAGCGAAATTAGAAATAAAAAAATAACTGAATATTTCAATTAGCTTATTTTCCGAAATATGAAAACGACATGTTTGTCCGCATGTTTTTGAATATTTAAACTCTCAATCAATTCATAACCAGATTGTTCGAGTTTTAACTTTTCTTCTTCAAAAACTTTATCAATGTTTTTCAGACTATCGATTGATTGAGATTTAACAGCTAGGATCAAGATTCCGTCTTTTTTAAGGTAATAATCACAATTTTTCATTGCAATCTCCGCTTGATTCGGTTGTGCTACATCTTGATATACCAAATCCACTCCCGTAAAAATGGATTTTGCGTAAGTCTCAGGATAATTGGCATCCGCTAAAAGCGGTATTATGTTTTCCCGCTCATTTGTATTTTGAATTAATTGTCTCATGCTTCTTGCTGCAAATTCAACACCATAAATAATCCCTTCTTCAATGATATCCGAAAGATGAGAAATGGTGGTTCCTGAGGATGCTCCCAAGTATAAACAATTACATTCTTTTTCAAAAAAATTTAATCGAGGATTTCTCAGTAAAATAGCAGCAAGTTTACTTCTAAAAGGATCCCACTCTCGATATTCTACATCACGGAAAATAACTATCTTTTCTCCATACACCGTATTGCCAGGACTTAGATTTTTTGTATATAATTTTACATTATCAGGAGATCCTGAAACATAAACGTTAAAGTATTTTGGATGTGGTCTAATCTCGACATCATTCATTTTTTAGCCGGACTCCTTTTTTTTTTCGTTTTTTTTCCAGGTTTCTTACTTGGTGGTTTTAGTTTTGGTTTTTTTGGAGGATTAGGAAATTTTTCCTCAATCTCCTTGATTTTATTCGATAAATCTTTAGAAAGCACCTCACCAATAAAATCTCCCTTGAAATAGTCAACTTTTGCAGCAATTCCAATTTTACCAGAAACTACTCGACTTATCTTGCCGCGTAAATACCCCTTACTTCCCCGAATTTGGTTCCATTGAAAAATTAAACCATGTTTTGGGATGCCTTTACCTGTTTTAAGAAATCGATATAGAGCAGTTTCTGCCCCAAGTAATTGTATACGAGATGCTGGCATGAACGCTAACTTTTTTAAACTTCCGGCTTTCGTTATCAATTTAGCTCCAATCAAACTACCAATAATTGCCATGAGATTAGGTGCAACATCTTCCATTAGTCCATTTAAATGTTCTTCCAGTTCTTCACGATACTCGTCTAAGCTTATAAT
>CAZRIR010000095.1:0-7797 GCA_964600195.1 uncultured archaeon
AAACAAAATTTTCTTAGTTATTTGAAAGGAGATCAAGTATATCGACAATGCAAACAAAAACATAAAAATTTTAAAAATTTAACAGAAATCGTTAAATGGGCATTTATCTCACAGTTGGAAGAATCTATGATGTTATTAAAGGTCAAAGATGAAGTTGATGACTATAATAGCATGGTGAGATCTGCTTTTAAAACTAAAGAAGAAGCATATAATGTTTTAGTCAAGCAATTAGATTTTACCGATGATAGTATAAAAATTATTGAAAAAGATTTATCAATTTTAAAAATTCTAACAGGTAAGAAAATGCTAATCAAGACCTTAAGAAAAGGTTATGACCAGACAAGAATTAACATGATTAATAATCTAGATCATATCTTTGATTAAAATTTCGCCAAATTATATACTTGTTTATGTTGTAAAACCATGAAAAAAAATATTTGGATATTGAACTTTATAAAAAAAAGTAGCTTTAATGAAAAATTAAAAGAAAAAGGAATTTTGAGGTTCTTTTTTCAGAATTTGCTAATAACTTTTTTTATTGTAATGCTTTATTTTTATTTTTCAGAATTGTTTGGTTCAATATCAACCATCTATATAAATAATAGCTCATTTATAATTCATTTTGGAATAACAATGTTTATATTCACCTTATTAGCAAAATTCTTTGGAATCTTTCATGGCATGATTTCTGGATTCCTTGGTGAATTGATTTATCAACTTGCTTTTTATGATGTATTTCATTTTGAATGGTGCATTATAGTTGGGTTTTACGGATTTCTTTGTGGTTTTTATAGATATAACCCTCTTAAATATCAAAATAATAAAAGAATTTTTCTTACAATGATATCTTTACTGATATCTGGACTTTTATGCAGTTTTTTCATAATTCTTCTATTTACCTTATTAAATTTCAATTTTTTTGACCCATACATGATTTTCATCGGACAAGGTTTTAAATTTTTGATAGAGACCATTATTTCTACTTTATTGTTAGTTCCATTAATTCTATTTATTTATGATAAAATTCTTGCTCGAACCGAACGCCAAATTTATACGGAAATTTTAGCACATCACCCCCTAACCGAGGAAGGGATCACTCATACTTTTTATTTGAGAAGTGGTCGAACTAAAATTTATTTATGTTCTCGTTGTTCAGGATTATTTTTAGGATTTATTAGTTCATTTTTCTTTACTCATTTAATAGAGAGCATATATAACAGTTATTTTAGCCCCGAACTAGCATTAATATTATGTATCATATTGCCAATCCCTGGACTGGTTGATTGGTCAATTCAAGCAGTTAGAATTCATTCCAGTAATACTGAAAGGAGATTATTAACGGGATTTTTAATTGGATGGGCTTTACACATGATAGCATATACTAAAAGCTATTTTCTAATCGTATTTGTTATAATTTTGATATATTTTACGATATTTTTTTATTTTGTCTATTTGAAACAAAAAAAAATAAGAGAGACGTTTGAAAGGGAATTAAATTCATTTTCAAGCGAAGACGAATGATAAGTAAGTATTCAGTGAGGATAAAAAGATTCGAAATTTATTATTGATTAATACAAAAGAATAATCAACATCTTCATGGAAAATGAAAAAAATTATTTTTATACATGGTTATGAAAGTTCAGGTCAAGGATTTAAGGGTCAGTTCTTGAAAAAATTTTTTCCAGAAATACTAACTCCTGATTTTAAAGGGAATTTAGAGATGCGGATGAAAAAATTATACAAGATTTTGGATACAAATAATAGTATTTGGATTATTATTGGCTCAAGTTATGGAGGATTGATGGGTTCAATATATGCGTGTGAATATCCTGAAAAAGTTTTTAAGTTAATTTTATTAGCACCTTTCCTTACGTCTAATGAGATGGTCTTTGAAGTTCTGGAAAAAAATCCAATAGATATACCTGTCATAGCATTCCATGGTAAGAATGATATGGTTGTGAATTTACAAAAAGCACAGGTTCAAGCAAAAAACATTTTTACTAATCTAACATATAATGTCGTAGATGATGATCACATGCTTAGAAAAACAATGTTAGATATTGATTGGAAGAAATTAGTAGAGAATGAATGAAAAAATTGGACTCCAATTTTTTTAAATGTTAACTAAGATATCATTTATCACAGAATGAAAAAAAAATAAAATCAATTTCATAACGTTTAACAAAGTGAGCTAAATTGACTGATAAAAAATATCATTGTGGTGAGTGTGGATATACTTACCCATCTGAATTATCAGAATTAATTGATAAAAGAATACAAGTATTTTGTGAGAAATGTGGAACCCCATTTACAATCAAGGGTGTAAATTTTAAACCTTTTTCTTCCACTCCCGAAGGAATGCAAAAAGCTAGGGCAATTACAGATAATATACCTCCATCTGGATATCAGAGATTTCCCTCAGGTTATCCCCACAAATTTCACTATAGAACAACTGAAAGAGATCTAAGATCAATTGAAAACGCCATACAAGGGTTTAACAAATTTTCCTATTTTCTAATTTACATTATCTCCTTTGTTATTTTCGGTTTATTAATATTCGATATTCTTAGAGTATTATTTAATGTTGAATTAATTACGTATCCTTTATTATTTAATTTCTTGAGTCGAGGTTTTTTTGGATTAGGAGGTATATTTATCGCTCAATATGATCAAAAATATATATCAAAAAAAGTAAATGAAAAGAGATACAACGAAATAGTTATAGATGCTTTTTGTTTTGGTATTCTTGGAAGTATTTACTATGGAATTGGTGTATTTCTTCTACTAAAAGGTATTTTAATTTTAATTTATAATATTCTGAAACGTAAAAATTTTGCCTATAATTTAAAGGATTCATTCAACCATTTCTCAGCCAAAGCAGGATTTATCATCGTACTATTAATAGTGGCTTTTTCACTTGTGGTCCCAATAAAAATAGAAATTGGTCCAATTGTTCAAAAGGGTACGATATTTGAATTAGGACTTCCATATATATTAACAACATTAATTTTAACCTTAATAGGGATTTCAATGCTAATTATTGATATGATTTATGGAAAAAAGCTTAAAACCAAGGAAGATGTTCAAGTTGGAGATGCAATCCCTATCTTTATTATAGGTATAATAGGTGTTGCAGGTTATGCTTCAGGTATTTTTATCTTATTGAAAGGTATTTTAATGATTTTAATATGTATATTTCAACCGAAAAAAACAATTGAGTCTAAGATTGAAATAGAGGAAAAAATTCCTGAGAAAAAAGTTAATGAACCTATTTTAAAACAACCTGTTATAGCTGAAATTCCTCCTTCAAGTCCACCACCGGAGCTTCCAAAAGAATTAGAACTTACTAAACAAGAAGAGAAAATGATTAAAGCTCATGTCAAAAAAACAGAGAAATTAAAAAAGGAATTAGAAAAAGCACCTACTCCTGAAAAGAAATTTGAGCTAAAATTACATGAATCCCTCTTACCTGTTTCTGATGAAAAAGATAAGGAATTAATAAAACAATATTTCACTCGAATTTTCAGTGTATTATCCAAGGATGTAAAAAATCAAATAAAAAATTTAAAAATATCAAAAAAGGAGAAAAAGGAACTATTGGAAGAACTTGCTTTTTTAACAATAGAGGAGCAAGCGAAGTATATCGAATCAGTCATTAACATGTATCAAGAAATTCCAAAAAAATTAATCAATAGAATCAGAAAACTACCAAATGTCAAACCAAAACACTATGATAAAATAATAGATCAATTAAAATACTTAGATTCTGAAGAGCAACTGAAATTCGTTCAGTTCTTAGAAGAAAATGCTTGAGAGGGATTGCAGAAATGTCACTTGAGAGAAGAAGAGATACGGAGGAACTCGAAGAAAAAAAGACTTTAGAAAGCAGTACTTTTAGATATGATGATTTTACTCCTTTAGGAAATAAAACGGTGTTGGCTGAAGAAGTCGTATCTGAAGAGTATGAAGATGTTGAAATTGTCGATGAATTGAATGAAATTGAAGTGGATGTACTTGATGTGGCTAAAGAAGTCCTTAAACTCAAGCGATACGATGCTGAATTCGAAATTGTGTCCGAGAAGGACAGAATTCAGAAATTCCCAATAATAGAAAAGTTATATGCTCAATGTATTGCAAAACTTTCATACAGAAAAGGATATAGTAAAGAAGATATTTTTCTTGCCATACGGAGCTTGGAAGAAAAAAATTGGATTGTAACCAATGAAAGAAGGACAAAATTAGAGGTGCTAAATAATGAGAAACTTTCAAATATTCTTGATTTCATTAAGAATAATCCAGGCATCCATGCTAGAGATGAAAAAATTGAGAAAGAGTTAAATCTTAGCAGAACTCCTTTTTTAAAGCATATTATAACGTTAGAAAGATTTAAACTCATAAGATCCAAGAAAATCGGAAAAAGTCTTCATTATTTCTTGGCGGATATTCCAGAAGATCATGATAAATTAAAAGTTATTTTTCTTAATCCTTTAATTCCCAAAATTTTAGAAGAAATATTTAAAGATGAGTCTATTGCTATTACAACTTTAGGTGAAAATCTTGATATCTATGCAGGAACGATACAATATCACGTGAAAAAGTTGATGGATCTAAACTTGCTTAAAATTGCAAAGAACAAGCAAACTGGCAAGAAAATTTTCTTGGTGAATTTCGAACTATTGAAAAAATATAATGAGTTTTTTAAGGAACCAGACTTCACGAAACTCTTACAGGGAATCTAAGTATTATCATAAATGTTATTAAGCTAAGTTTGAGGAAATTTCAGGAAGTATATTGAACAATAAATCAATCGAATTTTTCATCCCCTTTTCAAAATTTGGATTTACTATATTTGAATTAAATAAATCATACTGGGGATGAGTCGGCAAATCTGATACAGACAAAATTGATGTTGATTTAATACCATATAACTTGCTTAGTAAAAATAAAATAGAATTTTCCATGTCAATCCCTTGAACACCTATCTTACTTAAAGTTAAGATAAATTCATTAGTTTCACAAAATAATGCATCGGTAGTCCAAAAATCTACATTTTTAACTTGTTTTAACCCTTGACTGATTGCTTGATTTAATATAATCTGATTCAAATCAACATCTGGTTCAGAGATAATTACTTTATTACTTCCAATCCCCAGATCTAACGATTCCTGAAAAGGGTTTGGAATGAATCTGATATTTTTTACATTGTTTATATATTTCAGGAGATACTGAGGACTTGTACCATCCCCGCAATAAGATAAATTTGGTATTAAAATATCTCCTATTGCAATCTTTTTATCCTGATTAAAAATTCCTCCACAATAATCCACTCTTAATATGACTTTAGTTTTACAACGTCTTAATGATTCTACAGTAATCGCAGCGTTTGGCGCTCCTACTAGTGATCGTATGATACTTACTTTTACACCATTTAGTAAACCATTACATATTCTTCCATGGACTTTCTTATTACTTAATTTCGATAGCAGGAGACTCTTCACTTGCTTCACAATAGGTATTATAACAATCTCATTAACATTAGAAGGAGCAGTTCTTAAAAAGAGTCGAACAATTTTTTCATCAACACTCATGGATTTTAAACCAAAATTTAGTAAAGCATACTTAATTTTATCAAGCATGGGATCAAAAATACTTTTTCATTCCTTAAATTAACTCAACACTTATAATTATTAATAGTTTTTTTTATTTAATTTCAAAAAATATGATAATATATGAGAGATCGCTTCATAGAGAATAACAAGATTACAAATGAGTTCGTTGAATCATACACTAAAACTACTTATCGTATTGTGGGTGAAAATAAACATTCTGCTTTAAAACCTTGTCATTGGTTTGAACAACGATTAATGACGGGGAGAGAAAATCGTAATTGTTATAAAGGCGTGTTTGGTATTGAAAGTCATAGGTGCTTGCAAAACACCCCTTCCCTTCCTTTTTGTAACCATCAATGTGTTTTCTGTTGGAGAGATATCGAAAATGGCATGTTAGGAAGCGAATTTATCGTGGAACCGGATGAACCAAAAAATATCATTAATGAACTAATCCGTCATCAACAAGACATTGTGGAAAATCATTTGCCATTAAGGAGATATGTTGAAAATTATGATGTGATGATTGACATATTATATTTCATGTTAAAAAATCCTGATGTAAATAATATCAATATATTAGCAAAAAAAATGGGTTTGAGTAAAAAAATAATCGAACGTGCATTTAATTTATTGAAAAATCGTGATTTCATTCAACCCATAGATAATGATCTCAAAGATTATAAATTGGATGGAGATATTAAATGTTGTATTGATTCAAGGGAGGAGATCCAACAATTAATCGATCGTGAATTGACCACACCCGAAGATGTCATTAAAGCACATCATGAAGCCATGATTCCCAATCATGCAGCGATTTCTCTTGATGGAGAACCACTTCTCTATCCAAAAATAAGCGATTATGTTCAAGAATTTACTAAGAGAAACATGAGTACATTCATTGTTACAAACGGAACTTTACCTGAAAAGATAGAATTAATGGATTCTCTACCTTCACAATTATACGTTACCCTTCCGGCTTCAAATGAACAAATGTATAAAAAAATTTGTCGCCCCATGATTAAGGATGGATGGAATGGAATTATGAATACTTTAGATTTATTAAATACTTTATCATGTAGGACTTTAATAAGATTAACAGCGATTAAAGAGTTCAACATTAATGATACAAGCATAGAGGAATACATTAGAATTTTAAAAAGGGCAAATCCAAATTTTTTCGAGATTAAAGGGTTTACCTTACAGGCGAGAGCGCTCCTCATCAAAGAAAGATTAAAATCAGAAAAAGATGTTCAAGATTTTTTCCCTGATTATGCTTATTTGGAATCAATAGCAACTAAATTTGAGCAATTAAGTGGATTTCCATTAATTTATAGAAATAAAGATAGCAGGGACTTTTTATTCGCGGTTAATTGGGATAAGAATAAAGATCCCAGTTTAAAACCTAAAATTTAATTTAATAGTATTCGCATAAATTCTTCCCCATTAGGCACGAGGCCATATTCTCCATTTTGACCCGTTTTTTCGGAATATTTTCGTGATTTTTCTGATTTATTCGGAATAAGGGGATTATAAATCGCGAACGGAACAGGATCTCCGGAATGAGTCCTTATTTTACATGGAGTTGGATGATCGGGCAACACTGCCATAGAAAGTTCGTTATTAAATTCATTTTCAGCTTCTAATATTGGTTTTACGACGAAATGATCAAAATTTTCTACTGCCGATATTTTTTTTTCAATATCTCCTGCATGAGACATCTCATCAGCAGCTTCTACATGTAAAAATACATAATCATTTTTCTCCAAAAATTTTAATGCAGCATCTACTTTTCCCTGATAATTTGTATCAAGTAATCCTGTAGCTCCTTTCACCCTGATAGGTTCGAGACCAGCCGCAATCCCTATACCAAAGATTAAATCAACCGCAGAAATTACCGCTCCTTTTAATCCAAATTTCTTGATAAATGGTTCAATAATCGGTTTTTTCCCTGCACCCCAGGGCCATATATGAGTTGCCATTAACTTTCCCTGTTTTAATCGTTTTTTATTGATCTCAATATTTATAAGATGCTCATTACTTGCATCGATGAGTTTATTTAAGTAATTTGCGGTCATTATTGTTTTTTTATCATTCAAATCTCCTGGTTTTACCAAGAAATCCTTGTAATTTTTATCGAGTTGGTCATGAGGTGGAGTCATTATGAGATTTTCAGAAAATTTATTGCCAT
>CAZRIR010000096.1:0-7480 GCA_964600195.1 uncultured archaeon
TTCAATCGAGTCCTGTCATCTACAAATGGTTGCAAGTTGGATTTAATTTGTTTGTTATACTTGGATATTTTCTTCAGTTTTGATTCAATTGATCGTGGAATATTTTGCACGTTTTGATATAGTTCAACTCCTCCAACTATACCAAAAATAACTAATGCAGAAATAATGATAGTTAAAAATATAGGCATGAAAATAAAATTGCTTGTTCCTGTGTTTGGTAATTGCAAAGAAAAATTACCATCAATTTCTTTCCAATTATTAGCATTATCTTGGATGTATATTTTAAAATATAGATCACCTGTTTCATTGGGAATCAATGAGTTAAGCTCCCATATATTATCTCCAATATAGGTCATGGTGTAATTATAATTCTCAAATTCGAGTAAAACATCTTTAACTCCTGAGGGGTCTATAATGGTAATCGATATGGTGATAGGATCACCTAATTCTGTGATGGTGGTATTAGCTACTAAATCGTAAAATTCTGGAGGGGATGAATCAATCACATCTATTGATTCATTAATATACTTCCAATTTCCATCTATATCTTGAAACCAAATTACATAAGGATAAACTCCTGTAGTTGATGGTGTCCATTCAACATATCGCCATTTTTTTTCGCTAATTGAATACATTGAATGGTTTGCTCCTTCAAATTCAATTATTACTAAAGAGATGTTTGAATCGTCAGGAAATTTAACCGTTATTATTTCATTTTTTCCTAATTCTAAAGGATCAGCACTTTCGGTTAATTTAATATCTTCAACTACTGAAGATTTTAAATTTATAAAATTTTTTTCAAGCTGGGAATCATTTTTATAAGTCATAAATTGAAAAAAGGGGATAAAGAGGACAGCAAAAAATAGACATGAGAATAAAAAAAAAAGCAAAATTTTTTTCCTTTTTTCAAAAATTTTATTGATGTTCATCTTTTTTCATTTAGTTTAATCACATTTTCAACATCACTATTATTATGAAGATTCTCATAAATGATTGTGAATTTTGATACGATTTTAAGGTATAAATAAATTTTAAACTTGAAATTAATATAAAATCAAATGTAAAATCAAATGTAAAATTGCTTTATAGACCCTAATTATCTATTATACTAGTAAAAATATAGATATATAAATCCGTCTTATTTTTCGCGGGACAAACTTGAAATTGTATGATACATTAACACGAACAAAATGTTAAAATTAAAATATTCTCTCAGAACAGATTTCTTGTATTAATATTACATTATTAAGAGGTTAATACTACAAAAATTTCCTGATATCTTTAAATAGGATATCTGAAAATGAAGTTTTCCTATTACAACCTTAAGTTATAATTCTGGTCCATCTAGATCGATAAGACTATAATAATCGGGATTTTCTTCGATAATTTTTTTATCGTAAGGTTTATATACTTCATAATATGATATTTTTTTCACAATTATTACACTTTTTAACTCTTTGTCCTCAATGATAATGAAAAATTTCACTCCCTTTAGCGTCACAATAAGGAAATTTATTAATTCCTTTCATTTAATATGCTTATTAATGTATTTTAATTTTTAGGATATTTTACTATTGAGAATTCATAATTTTAAATAGTTTATATAACTTTAAAAAAAAATAAAAAAAGAAAAGAAATTATACGCCGTTCACGACTTTAACTCGTGGAACGTAGGCGTCTTGAACAGGGTAATTATTGAAGTTAATCGAATAGTGATCTCTCCAGTGTTCCTTGACATCTTCTAGCATGGCTTCATGTGCGCTCACTTTTATCTTTCCTTCAGCGCAGATGGTTGTTCCCATGGGCGCGGCAACTATTTCACCATCTTTCACGACAATTTGCCCGTCTTTAATGGTATACGCCGCAGCGGAAAATGCTTTCTCAATCGCATTCCCATCATACTTATTCGGGTCAAGCTTGTAAATAGCAACATCACCAATCGCACCAGCACCCAAGTGCCCTCGATCCTTCAATCCTAACGTTTTAGCATTGCCCGCTCGAGTCACCTTGCAGAGTTCATAAAGCGTGTATTCTCTGTCAATATCTCCTAATGTTGTTTTTGTTGTTGCTGCTTGGCTACAATTTTTAAGCATTTCATCTCGTACTTTCTTATCCATCAACCATTTATATACCATGGGATACGCAGTGAAAGGACCGCCATTAGGATGATCTGTTGTCACAGCTATCTTTGATGGTTCTTTAATCAAGAGCATTAATTCGAGTCCGATTGCCCATTGAACAGCGTTTACTCCAACTTTAGGGCTGAAAAAGTAAGGTACTACACCAGAACCAGACTCTCCTTCAACTTGTCCATTTACCCATTTAACTCCTGGTTTGCATCCCCAAGGACTCGTGCCACCAAGATGATGGAGCGCAAATTCCCATGGTCCATCACCGGTCATTGTTGTAGTGGCGTATTTCGTGAAGATCACTTGTCCAACATCGATCGTTAGATGATTATTCTTATTAACATATTCAGCAACTTGAGAAGCGCCTGACTCGAAATTACCCCAATTTGAGCCACCATAAGCATTAAATTGCACGTGAGTGCAGTGAAATGAGGTTTCCCGCCCAACTGAGCTTTTTGGCTCGATATTTTTTGGAACATCAAATGTTGCTAGGGAATGCTTCACGTTTCCTGGATGTCCTAGGTTATTACAATGAACGTGTATCGAATGTGGCAATTCAAGCATTTCATTTGCTTTGGCCAATGATTCAACAATCTGTCTTGGCGTGACGCCCCAGTGGAATACTTCATCGTCCAGTGATTCAACATTCTTGCCCCATGCCCAGTTTTCGACTCCCCCAGGATTAACAATTTTTATTGCGTATCCCCGCGTCGATTTTAAAATCCAATTCACGTAAGCCGCCAGTTTCTCAATATCACCTTCTCTTACATATTCCATAACATACCAATTGTTTCCGAATAATGGGAATGCTAATTTATCGAGAATTGGAATTGAATTAAATTCTTCATGTGTATGACGTGCTTCAAGCAAAGGCATGGCAGGTTCTGCAACCGTAGTAAATCCAAGCTTAGCATAACGATATCCTGTGGACCAAGTTGAGGGAACTGCAAACCCCGTTCCGCTTCGAGTAATTTTTGTTCTTACCTCATTGCATTCTGGAGGTTTATCATCAGGTCGAAACGATCGACCAGTGTTTACTTTAGTTCCAGCAACATGCGTGTGAAGATCGACCCCTCCTGGCATGATGATCATTCCTGCGGCATCGATGATTTTTGCATCTACTTCATCCAGTTCATCGACAACCACGCCATCTTTAATGCAAATATCTTTTTTTTCGCCGTCTAAACCATTTATTGGGTCAAAAACAATACCATTTTTTATAATAATTGAGTTTTTAATCAATGTTCACCTTGATTACAATGCGTTTTCATGAAAACATGTATATCTATAATTCTAATTAGGTAAATACAGCATGATTTTTATATAGTCTTATTATGATTTGAAAGTAATGAAATCAATCTTTTTTAAAAACATATGAGAAGATAATAAATAAAAGAAATATCAGCAATCATTTTAGCTTATCAATTCAAATAATTTGCTTTTATTGTGATTTAATGATTCTATCCATATTATTTTTCACATGATTCTTGAAAGTTATTTTTTACTTTTTTTCATTGAAAGAGAATTTACCAGGAATATGGGACCATGAATTGTGAATATAATTTAACATAGCTCAGATGATCCGTGCAAAATCCAACGATTTCTTCATCATTTTTCGAGAAGGAAGACATTATGATTTCTTCAGCATCCCGAGTCACTGAACACAATTCAAGGGATGATTTCTGTATATTCCTCAATTGAATATTTCCCATTTTTTGGAGTTATTTAATGTTATTTACAAATTGAAAATCACTGATAACCATGAAACGAATTCTTTTTTTTTGAAGGGCGGCTTGTTTAATGGCTTCCATAATTTCAGGTAAGGTTACAGGAATGCTTATAATTATCGAGGATTTGACTTGATTTATAGTTTCTAAGATTTTTCTAACAAGAGCCTGCTTACCCTTTATTACTTCGAAGTTATAATTCAATTTTTATAGCACTAAAAATTATGTATTTCAATTAAATTCCAATATGTTATTATGTTATTTAAGCTTTTATTATGATTTTCTCCCAATTTGAAACGTATGGATGTCATGGCAGATTATAATTAACATTTCTCATAGTGAAATTAAAGCAATATAATATGGATTAAACTAATATTATTTTAATTTTAATTGGTTTTTTGCAAAAATGTAAAAACATAAATATTCTTTAAAACTACTTTTTAATTACTTAGATATCAACTCTGAATGGAAAATATTCAATTCAAGCTTTTTGAAAAGTTCTGAGATAATAAAAATGTTAAGATAATCTATTTATTGGAATAAATTTGTTGTCTAAGAATTTCAAATCCAATGATAACTGCTACTGAATTAAGTGGAAGGGATTCCGAAAACTTTCGTTTATAAGGAATATTAAGTTGTATATCTGCTTTATCTAAAAAATTACTAGTAATGCCTCTTTTTTCACCTCCAATTACTATAAATAAAGGGGGTTTCAAAGTACTTTGATATATCGACTCACCTTCATCTTTATTGGTACAAGCAATAGTATAATTTTTGGATTTGAAAAAATTAGCAGTGTTTTCGAGATCCTCAACAAATGCCATCGGCATTAATTCTGAGGTGCCTGCGGAAGATTTAATAATAATTCCCTCCATATTATACCAACTTCTCTTTTTCATAATGATTCCATCAATTCCTGCAGCATATAATGACCGTATTGTATACCCAAGATTATAAGGATCCTCAATTCCATCTAAAAAAAAATAAATACAAGGTTTTGATTTTAATAATTCAGTTATTTTTTGATATGTTCTCTCACTTACAATGGCAGCTATACCTCCATGAGTCTTCCCAATCGCATTTTTTTCAAACCATTCATGATCCACCGCTTTAATGGGGACTTCCTTGGAATTTCCTAATTCAAGTGTCTGCTTGAGTGGTAATTCTCGCTTTATATTCTTTTTTCTCTGGAGCTTGGCTATATCATAAAATATAGTTAAAACTTTACGGTATTTTGAGCGTAAAACAGCATCCACAGAGATTTTGCCCTCAATCAAAATAGTTTTTGTCATTTTCTTTTACCATTGATTAAAAGGATAATAATTATTAATATTATCATAAAATCTTCTATGTGGGGGATGTTTATTAAGATTATCAACGATTAAAGTTTTTTTCGATATTTGCTTTTTATAAGGGGAAGATAAAAAGGTTTGAAAACAATTTAGGTTCCTTAAAGTCGCCCGTCCAATCATGATCCCTGAGATTAGAGTTTCATACTTTCTCTGAGATTTTAAAGGTAATTTGTTTATAATTTTCTGGACATCTTGGTTGTTGTTTATATTTCCATTAATAGTTATTGGCATGTCTGCAGTAAGTGCCGTTTCTAATAGTTCCCAATGTGGTTTTGATTTGGAAGATTGTTTCGCGTGCTTAAAATTTATTATAATAGGTTTTAAGCGTTTATCTTTAATATCTTTAATTATATTCAAAAAATCTAAAAATTTATAATAATTCATTTCATTTAAATTAAGACCTAATAGGATTTTACAATTAATATGGAAAGGATGTGAGTTCGGTTCACCTAAAAATGCTATGATAAGATCTCTTAATCTTTTTGTTCTTTTAATAAGAGCAGCGCCTTCTCCAGCGGAAATTATTCTGGGATCTGGGCAGCAGGCATTAATACATACCCCATAAATGTTTGCTCTTTCAGGATTGTCACTGCAAAATTGATCTAAACATGTGGGGAGTTGAGATATATCATTAATATTATTTGTAAGGACTTGTACCCATTGATGTTGGTTATCAATTGAAAATGTATCGACATTATTCCAAGTTTTTCTTTTTAAAGTAATTAATTCTTTTAAATTTAACATTTCCGTATAAGAATCCGTGGCTTCTGGAAATAGTGCACGAAATGCCCAGCAGCTGATGTTTTTCATTGGAGCTAGATGTAATTCGATCTTAGAACACCTTTTAAGTGTATTGAATATTTTTTGAATTAATAACTTTTTAATTTTTTAATTTATATAATATTGTCTGGAAAATAGAATATATGAACCTTATTTAAAAATTTTACGAGGGTTTACGAGAATGAATATTAAAAAGATGTGATGAAATTATTTGAATTTTTCTTTGAAAATGCTGTCTCTCTCTATAACAAGCTTTTATGCATTTCCCGCATACATCATGCTTGAGTTTTAAAGACATGATATATTTTCTGCAATTTTCTCTATAATCCTTCAAAAGTTCCTTTTTTTTAAGGATTGAACAAGCATCAAGGCAAGCAGAACACTCTCCACATAGATTCTCCATTTTTTGTCCTTTATTTAAAGGAATATTGGCTAAAATCGAGGTAAATCTGACTATGGGTCCATGAATTTTAGATATGAGCAATTCATTTTTTCCCCTCCATCCTAAACCCGCATGTTCAGCAACAACTCTATGTGAAATAGTGTGGGAATAATAATCAATAACATTGGTTATGTTTTCTGCAGGGACCCCTGTAGTAGGGGGAAATGAAAAAAAATTAAATTTTTTAGCAATTTGAGCTCCTATTTCTTTTAGCATTAGATTGAGGTGATAATATTCTTCAGCATATTTATTCCACTTTATTTTGTTGATTTTCCCATTTTCTTTAACATTAATACAATCAATAATGTTAGAAGGATAGCAAATTCCTATAGAAATAATACTTCCATTTTTAAGAAAATCTCCTAATTTATTTCCAAGAACATTCTTGAGCTTTCCTTGTTGAACTGGCATTAGATCCTTGTAAACATTTGAGAATTTGGCAACTCCAATTATCCCTTCGTAATTAATTCTCTGTAAATAATTAAAAAAAATATCTCGTATTTTTAAGGTGTTTTCTTTTTTATTATCAAGCATTTGGTTTCATAAATTTGATAATTCTTCTTCATATAGAGAGAATAGTTGAGTATTAAAAAAATTAATTCGTATCCTCATCATTAGAAACTTAAGTTACTTGTTGACATCTACAGGTGGGATCGATGTTTATCGGTATTCTTGATAATTTCATATCAAATGCATTGTAAATAAGATAATGTCCCTTTTCATTATTAGGAAGATCGCAGATATCTTTAATGACCATTTCTGCCATGAGATTTCCGATAATTATTACTGTTGTTCCTAAATTTGCTGGGAGAGATGACGAGGTTTCAATTGTCTTGTACCTATATAAAGGTAAATTATTGTCAAATATAGTTGAAGAAAAAATGCACCGCAAGCATGCGGATTGGTCGGATGTTTGATTTTTTGGTGAAAAAGAAAAAATGTCGCCATAGTAATGATTCACACCTGCCCAATAAAAGGGTTTTCCATTTTTGACACAAAGATCATTTATTAAATATAATGCTCCGAAATAATCAAGAGCGTTGATCGATA
>CAZRIR010000096.1:7490-7724 GCA_964600195.1 uncultured archaeon
TTTTATCAAGAGAGAGTAATTATTCTTCCTAATCGAAAATATGTCTTGTTCGGGTGGATAATCAATTTTGAGATTGTAGCTTTCGATATTACATTTTGAATTTATTTCAAGAACACGCTCTCTTGCGGCTTCTACTTTATTTCGCCTAACATCCCGTGGTGTATAGAGGGTTTGTCGGTTGAGATTTGAAATGTCAATCGTATCAAAATCAACGAGCTTAAATGAATGAACACC
>CAZRIR010000097.1:0-3619 GCA_964600195.1 uncultured archaeon
TTTTATTCTTAATAAAATTCAAAAATTCTTCTTGCCATAAAGTGTTGGGTAAAATAATCAAGCACCTTCAAGTTTTATAAATATATCTCCTAAATTTGGGTTTTTTATGTTAAAATTTAACAATACACCATTATTTGTGGCGATTAAATTAATTATATTAGCTATAATTTTCGTTGACTCATTAAAACTTTTTGGTTTGATTAACAATTCAATTTGAAAATTATTTTCTTCCCTTTCTAAAATGTGATGATGTTTTACTTCTTCAATCTCATTCAAAAAGTTAAGTTCAATAGGAAAAGCAAGCGATAATTCTATTCTAGCAAACGTTTGTAAAGAATTCATCAAATTTTTTGGAGTATCTAACATTAGAATTTGCCCTTTATCAAAAAAAGCTACCTTATCTGCTAAAAGTGCTGCTTCATTAACATCATTTGTTGCTAATACAATTGAAGTGCCTCGTTCAGCTTCGTTCTTTAAAAGGGTATAAAAAGCGAGACGAGATTTATAATCGAGTCCTATCGTTGGTTCATCTAATAACAACACTTTAGGTTGGTGAATTAAAGACTCAATAAGTGCTAATTTCCTTTTCATTCCAAAAGAATAACTGGCAACAAGATCATCTTTTTTATCGTATAAATTACTCCATTTAAATAAATAATCCAATCTTTTAGTGGCTTCAATTGAATTTAGACCATAATTTTTAGCAAAGAACCAAGCATTTTCGTATCCGGTCAATTTTTCCCAATGAATAGACTCATCAAATAAAAAACCTAAACTTTGAAAGAAGTTTGAATCTTTCTTCTTCTTAATAAAAGATTTAAACGTCACATATCCCGAATCGGGACTAATCAAGGTTGCTATAATTTTTAATAAAGTAGATTTTCCAGATCCATTCGGTCCTAACAAGACTAAAATTTCTCCCTCATTTATTTTTAGAGTAACATTTTTTATTGCGATATTACTTCCATATTTTTTAGAGAGGGATTTCAAGTTCATAATTTGAGACATTTCTCATTTGAACTCCAATATTGTTTTTTCTGTTACCAATGCGGGACTTGAAGGAAATATCTCAATAATTTCATAGACCAATTGTTTTTCTCCTTTTTCGACGATTTCACCCACAATTTTACTTTTTAAAATATTTTTATGGAAATTAGGAGCTAATTTTTTTATTTTTTTCAAAATAACTTTTTCAGCTTCTGGTGCACCTTTTATTTCTTTTTTATCTTTTTTTTCCTGTAAAATCTCATCAGAAGGTTTCATATCCATCATATTTTCACCCATTCCAAGATTATTCGCAACCTCCCCTACTAATTCGGGAATTATCTCTGATAATCCCTTTTCGCGTGCATAATCTTCAATAGCTGCTATTGCCATTTTTCTTGCAAAAGGTGGGATGTTTTTAATCATGGTTTGTGCTTCATTAGTCCAATTTATAGGAATTTTTTCGATAGTAGGCAAATTTGGAATTTCAATTTTACCTTCTGATTTAGAAACAATCAATATATTAGATTCACATGACATTGCAACATTAAATGCATTTGAGCCAATTAAAGAGCTAGATTCTTTATGGATTCCCCATCTTCCTAAAACAATTAAACCTGCGTTATTGAGATCAGCGTAATTTAATATTTTTGAATATACCTTTCCCATTAATACTTTTTTTGAGATTTGCATATCCATGGATTGAGCAATTAATTCTCCTTTTTCTAATCCTTCAAAATACAATTTTTCTAATCCTTTATCGATAATTTCATCGTGGATTTTTTCTTGGGCTACAAAATTAAATTTTTTTTGATACTCTAATGGTAAAACATCTGCAATGGTTCGAAAAACACCAGTGTGAAAATAAGGATCATATGCTGCTACAGTATTAACTTTAGTATTAAATATTTTTGCAATTTCAACCGACCTTTTTAATGCATTATAACTATTTTCACTTCCGTCAATCCCTACAACAACAGGCCTGTATTTAAAATTGAATGGTTTCTTAATGATTAAAATGTCAGTATCCGAATCATGTAACAAAATTCTTTGAGTAAGACTTCCTAAGGTATTTTTCACCACTCCGTGCCCAAATCCGCCCAGAATAACCAAATTTGGTTTTAAATCCTTTATCAATCTCAAAATTTCAACATAATTCCGTCCCTCTGGAGCGAAGCCTTCAAAATTTAACCCTTTTTCTTGTGCTTTTTTAATTAAGGGGGCAAGATAAGCATCAGATATTAAATTCATACCATTTTTTATTAGATCGTCATGCGTGCTCCTAAGATAATCCAATTTTTCTTCTTCTTGATACTGGTCGGGTAATCCTGGCTCCATTTCGTTAAATCTTACTTTATGCAATTTAGCACCATAAACATGACATCCGATTAATGTTGATGCATTATTATTTCCTATTGAAATCCCCGCATCGATTGCCATATCAGAATAGATGGAACCATCTAAAGCAAGGAAAATTTTTTCATACATTCTTTTTTGACCATATTAACGTAGTTTAAATAACAATAATTTAATAACAAAATTTTAAAAAAATTATAACATTAAGTATTTAGATTTATAAGGCTATCCTATCGTAAAAACTTTTTATCTCTTTCTCGAAAACGGTGTTTTATTTTTGATCTCAATGGTATAAAATAAGTATCCAAAAGGATATTTATATTGCTTTATGTGAAATGCATCAAATGCAAATAATTCTCTGGCTGCTAGTAAAAATTCATAATAGGGATTTTTTTTATCTATAAATTCTATTAAACCATTAAATTGATAACTTGGAAATTTAGGAGCTTCTCCCGTATATAACAATGATGCTAATGGATATTGTTTAAGATTTTGAGGTGTTTTACCTTCAAATATTTCTAATCCTCCTAATAATTGATTATCGAAATGATCAACAGACTCGTAAAATTGTACCGCTACTTTCATGCGTTCAATTAAACTTTCACGCCATGGTTTTGATATATATTTTTCAATAGTGCTTCGAAATAAATTTGTAAATTTTTCAAGATATTCTTTTTTTGGCAATAAGCCCATACCTTTTGTTGTCAAATTAATTGGGAAGGGGCCGTCAGATTTTGTTGCTAAAACTGGTAGATGGGCAGGTTGTACTTTTATCATGTTATCTTTTCCCGATTCCAGGAATTTTAACATTTCTACTCTCGATTTTGATTGCCATTCAATAAATTTTTCAGGCAAAGGATTGATTTTAAATTTGTATTCGAGATTATCTTCTAATTTGCAGTAAATTACATTTTCAATTTGATGGAATTTTATCTCACTCGTCATTGTTTTCCTCATTATTCTTTTTTAGTAATAGTGCAGCTTCTTCCATGACATCCTTTTCAATTAGATCTTCAGTTGTAGAATCTAAATCTTCTGCTGTCTCAGGATGATGAGCTGTCACTTTTGATGTTACCCAAAATACAATGATAATAACTAATAGTATTAATCCCCATACTATAAAAATTCTATCTATCGGAATAGGCGTGGGATTTTCAGTTGGAAATGGCATGGAAATAATACCAAAAATTAAATCCGGAGCTCTAGCCGACTCTCTAACATAACCCATTGTTATGATTATCCACATTCCAAAAATTCCTGTCAAAATTCCCGCATATCT
>CAZRIR010000097.1:3719-7670 GCA_964600195.1 uncultured archaeon
AAAAGGGCAGATAATAATGATACCATGAGAAGCATTTCCCAAGCACGTGGTCCTTCCATGAACATCTGAAAGGCATCAAAGGATGCATCGCGCACAACCATTGCTTCCATCATTCCTAATATGGGTTGAATAATTAGTCCAAAAAGACCCCATGCAATTCCATAGGACCCAATCCAATCCCAATATTTCTTGGAGGCAAGATCTTTTTGATCTTTATAGTGAAACATTGCTAACATTGCTAAAATAAATCCGACGAATGAAATAGACCCAAATAACCTGTGAAACATTAGTGTCATTGTGCTAGGATTAAACCACCAAGCTAAAAGGGTTCCAAAGTCCATTGTAAAGATTCCATTACCCGAATATATTATTGAATCTTCACCAGGAGTTAACATTGCTGAGCCAACCATGGTAATCATTAGAGTTTGAACAAAGACTGTAATTGCAAAGGCATAACCAAGAAATTGATGCCATTTAGGCTTGATTTTATCCCATGTGAACCAATATAGAAGTAAAAAAACAATTTGAGTGGCAAATAATATTGCTTCAGTTAAAAGTGGCCAAAAAAAGATATGAAATAAATTCTGAGTCATAGAAGGAGCAAATGCTATAAAAAACAATACACCCGCTGTAGCAAATGTCGTACCAAGACTAAATAGCATGACATTGAATAAAGTAATAGAGCGAGCAATCCTTTTAAATCGTTCCTTTTTGCTTCTTAGATAAAATGTTTCGGAGATTACCGCAATCCAAGATCCTCCTACATTTAGATTTGCTATTAGCGTATGAGACAACATGACAAAGGCGATCATTACTGATTTCATATAAGGTCCTAAATTAAGTATGATATTATAAGCATCCTCTTCAGAACCTGTAGGAGGGTTTAGTTCAGTGGAAGATATTAATCCTCCTTGAAGAGGAACAAATATTAAACTTAAAATTACTAAATATATAGCAAGAACTAAGATTATAAGCAGAAGCTTCTTTCTTGTAAACCATCCAAGAAATCTTTTATTTTCATTTTGAGTCATCGGATTCATTTCCATAAAAACACCATTTTAAAATATAGTTAAATTTGTTTTTCCCTTTATATAAAAAAATTTTGTAAATATATCTGATTATTATAGTATATTGAATTCTTATTTTTATATGAATTGTTATTTGCTCTATTTAACCTTTAATTTAAGTCTTATTACAATAAAAGTATTGGTTCTGTTTTTATTGAATAAATTTATTTATAGTTTTTATTCTAAATCTTAATAATAAAAAGATTATCTCTAAAATTTTTAAGTTAAAAAAGTTTAATTTTTGATATTAAATATATTAGATATTATTTATTGACAATGGTATTTGAAGTTTTACTACTGCTTCAAATCTTGCATTTGAAATGTTAAAAGTTATGATTTATTAGAATAATACTTGAATTATTAATGGGAAGAATAATTTGAATTATGACGTTATTATTGTTGGGGCCGGACCTGTTGGTCTATTATTGGCAAATTTATTAGGTGCAAATAATATTAAAACTCTAGTATTAGAAAAAAATTATAAAATGAATCCAGGATCTCGTGCTATCGGAATTTCACCCCCTTCCCTTGGGATATTAAGCACCTTAAATTTAGATAAGCGATTCATTCAAAATGGAATCAAGGGTAAAATTGCTCTTTTTAATAGTACATCTTTCTTCTTGGGAGCTTTAAAAATCAAGAGCTTTCCATCCAATTATCCTTTTATTTTATCTCTTCCCCAATCATTAACTGAATTTCTATTAAACGATAATTTAAAAAATTACAAATCTATTACATTATATCGTGGTTATACTGTAGTTGGAGTTAAGTCCCAACAAAATGAGATAATAATCTCATGTAAAATAAACGGAACTGAGAAAGAATGCATTTTTCACTCAAAAATTGTATGTGCATGTGATGGAGAAAAAAGTATCGTGCGAGATTCCATTAATATCCCTTTCATTGGGAATTTTTATAAACCAACTTTTATAATGGGGGATTATATTAATCACTCTCGATACCAGCAAGAAGCAGTTTTATGGTTTACTAAAAATGGAACGGTGGAATCCTTTCCATTATCTAAAGAAAAAAGAAGGTGGATAATTCAAACTTCAAAATTTATTAAATTTCCAAAAAAGGGATATTTGGAAAAAATTATTTTACAGCGTTCAGGAATTCATCTAAAATTAGAAGATAAACTATCAGAGAATTCTTTTAGTGTAAATCATTTTCTCGCAGATACATTTTTTAAAGATGGGGTTTTCCTCTGTGGCGATTCAGCACATACAATGTCTCCAATAGGAGGACAAGGAATGAATACTGGATTTGCTGATGCTGAATTTTTAGCTTATATTGTTTGTGCATGTATTAAGAATCAAAATCTTAATTTGAAAAAACCTGCAAAATATTATGAGTATTATAGAAAAATAGCGGTTAAATCGGCAACAAAATTAGCAGATTTAGGCATGAAAATCGGGACAGCAAGGTGTATAATCCTTTCTATTATTCGATCAATCATTTTAGCTTTTGTATTGCATACTCCACTTACTAAATTATTAGCACCTTACTTTGCAATGCTTAAGATCCCATATAATCGTTTAGAGAAAGTTTTAGTAGAAAAAGATATAATAAAGAATGGTTTATAGAGTTAAAGCTATAAGTAAATTCTATCTCCTTATCAATTATATAAAGATCAGTTTCAAATTCATTCATTAAAATATGAATCAAAATCAGAAAAAAATTACAAAATTTTAGTTTCATCAGTAGGTGTGGGTGTTTTAATAACTAAAAATCTGAAGCTATTATCTGAATTATTAAATAATCTATGAGGAATTCTATTAGGACTAAATATCAATTGATCCTTTTTTACCTTCTCAGATTCCTTACCAATCTCTATTTCACCTTCTCCTTCAAGAATATAAAAGAAAACATCCGTGGGAGTCACGTGTTTTTTTAAAGCTTCACCAGGTTTTAACTCAATATGAATGATAGACGCATTTTCAAAAGAATAGAGCTTTCTAACATCAACATCATGAGGTGTTTTGCTTATTTCAACTTTTTTTATATCTATAATATCCATTTCATTCACTAAATAGGTTTTAAATTGTGTTATTATAATATACTTGGGTTTAAAATTTCTCTTCGAACATGTTCAATTTTATTTCAAAATTTTTTAATATTAAGTTATCACATTTCTCTACGATAAACTAAATTGTGAATGTGCTATAAACTATTATTAGTTAAACTATAATTTGTCATTTTAGCAACATATTTAATTTTAGCTATATTTTTAACATCAGTTTTCATTTTTGAGCTGTAAAAAAATGTCAGAAGATTTCAATTAAATTTAAATTTATGAACAAATATTTTTCACTAAAAAGTATAAGTATACTTTCCTTATTCCTTAATTTAGTCTCAATTATATTTGGAATATTGTACTTATCACTTGAAGCGATTGGAATAATATATATTTTCTTAATATGGGACATCTTCGGGGTAATAGTTTTTACGTGTTGGTTATTCAATTTCTTACTTATATATGTAATCTCAATCAAACTTAATAAAAAAACAAAACTAGGATATCAGATCAATCTCCTTAGCTATTTATATTTGGTTTTAATGCCCATCGCAATCATTTTAATCATTTATGCAAATTACACGATTTCGGCAACTTCACCCAATGAAATAATTACTGTTCTTGGTATTTATGGAGTTTTATTAATTGGTTTTTTTGGAATATTGATTTTGGGATTATTGAATGCATCTATTATTCTTAAAAACCATAAAAACCAAAATCTATGGAATTTTAGTTTAAATAGGAATGTTTATTCATACAAAAAGAACCGTTTTTTAATAAAATTTTTTAAAATCATTTTAAAACTAGCATCCATCTTCATGTTATTATTTGGAATCCTATGCATTTATGGAATGTTTTTTGGAGGTA
>CAZRIR010000098.1:0-7612 GCA_964600195.1 uncultured archaeon
ATACCGTAGTTGTAGTGGAACATGATGACGAAATCATTCGAAATGCGGATCATATCATTGATCTGGGGCCTTTAGCAGGAGAAAATGGAGGGCAGGTTGTTGCTGAGGGGCCACTAAAAGACATTCTTGAAAAAGATACATTAACGGCTAAATATTTATCTGGAAAAGAAAAAATTGAAATTCCTAAATCAAGACGGAAACCACAAGAGAATTTCATAGAGATCTATGGTGCTCGTGAAAATAATTTAAAAAATGTGGAAGTAAAGATTCCTCTTGGGATATTTACTTGTGTGACGGGAGTATCAGGTGCAGGAAAGACAAGTCTGATAATTGAATGTTTATTTAAAGGCTTACATAATATCATTAATACCCGTAGTTCTCGAATGATTACGGGAAAATTTGATAAAATTATTGGGTATGAACATGTTGATAAAATCATAGATATAGATCAATCTCCAATAGGAAGAACTCCTCGTTCAGTGCCTGCAACTTATACAAAGGCAATGGATTATATTAGAGAAATCTTTGCATCGCTCCCTCAAGCAAAAGCACGTGGATATAAAAAAGGAAGGTTTAGTTTCAATACTACCGCGGGACATTGTAAGAAATGCAGGGGAACCGGATATATTCTAAAAGAAATGTACTTCCTACCAGATGTATATATAAAATGCGATTTATGCCAAGGTCTAAGATATAATGCTGAGACATTAGAAATCAAGTTCAAGGGTAATACAATATCTGATGTCCTAAAAATGACTTTTGATCATGCATTACAAATTTTTGAAAACTTCCCTAATCTTAAAAGAACATTACAAACTGTAGTAGATGTGGGATTAGGTTATCTAGAAATAGGACAATCCTCTACAACATTAAGTGGGGGGGAGTCTCAGAGATTAAAAATTGCACGAGAATTGCGGAAAAAAAGTACAGGAAATACCTTATACATCCTTGATGAACCCACTACTGGTTTAAGTGCATATGATATTAAGATTTTATTGAAAGTTCTTCAAAGATTAGTAGATATGGGAAATACCGTGATTATCATAGAACATAACATGGAAATTATAAAATCCGCGGATTATATTATAGATCTAGGTCTTGAGGGTGGAGAAAAAGGAGGAGATATTGTCATAAAGGGGGCTCCTGAAGATATTATAACTAATTCACGCTCTTACACTGCAAAATATCTTAAAAAGCACTTAGATAACAATTAAATTAATTTCACTTATTCTTAACTGTTTAAGAAGTAGAAAACTTCTAAATCTATAAAACATATTATTTCATATATATATTATTTCAAATCTTATCTACGTGATTTTAAATGGCAGAAAATGGAGAAAAAACAATTCGAGCACCAATTGCTTGTATACTTGGTCATATTGATCATGGAAAAACCTCTCTTTTAGATTATATTAGAGGGACAATAGTGCAACAGAGAGAGGCAGCAGGAATTACCCAACATATTGGTGCATCATATTTTCCCGTAGATGATATAAAAGAATTTCTAAAAAAATCAAAACAGGAGTTTGCGGAAAAAGAAATAAAATTACCTGGATTGTTAATAGTTGATACTCCTGGACATGCGGCTTTCATGAATTTGAGAAGGAGAGGAGGAGCTGTTGCTGATATTGCGATATTAGTTGTGGATGTAACTGCTGGAACAATGCCCATAACATGGGAATCTGTAAGAATTTTACGGGAAAGAAAGACTCCATTTATAATTGCCGCAAATAAAATAGATAGAATTTCAGGATGGAATTCTACTAAGGATGCTGACTTTTTAGATACTTATAATAAGCAAAAACCGCATGTAAAAGAATTTTTAGATGAAAAACTTTTCCAAATTATCGGAAATTTTCTTGAAGAAGGCTTTAAAGATTGTGATGTATATTACAAGATCAAGGATTTTACAAAAAAGTTAGCCATAGTTCCCACGAGTGCCAAAACGGGAGAAGGTATCTCAACTTTATTGATGATATTGATGGGATTGGTACAACAGTATCTTACTCAAAATTTAAAATTTTCAGAAGGTGCTGCGAAAGGAGTTGTGTTGGAAGTTAAAAAGGAGAAAGGGCAAGGTAAAACAATGGACGTGCTAATTTATGATGGCAACATCCGAAAAGGGGATGATTTTATTGTTGGAGGCTTAGAAAAACCCATTAAATCAAAAGCTAGGGCATTATTTCTTCCAAAACCTTTAGATGAAATTAGAGATCCAAGACAAAGATTTGATTCAGTGGATTTCATTAGTGCGGCGGCGGGAATAAAGATTTTGGCACCAAATATTGATGATGTTGTTGCAGGCTCTCCCCTTAAAGTGATTGGTGATCCTTCTCAGGAAGAACAAGTATACAAGGAAATTGAAGAAGAAGTTGATGCAATTAAAATTAAAACGGATAAAGCAGGCGTTGTACTAAAAGCTGATACGTTAGGTTCATTGGAAGCCTTGGAAAATCACTTCACAAAAAATAACATTAAAATCAGTATTGCTGATGTGGGACCCATTAAAAAAGAAGATATCATGAATGCCCGGATAGTTCAGGATTTTGATCCATATTCTGCTGTGGTATTAGGTTTCAATGTCCCAATTTTACCAGATGCTCAAGATCAAGCATTTAAGGATAATATTAGAATCTTTACGAATAATGTTATTTATAGACTTTCAGACGATTATATTGAATATGCAGAGACGAGAAGGGCAGAAGATACCGCAAAAGACTTAGGAGAACTATGGTTACCCGCAAAACTAAAGATGTTTCCAGAATTTATCTTTAGAAATTCAAATCCTGCCGTTTTTGGCGTATCTGTTGAGGGAGGTACTTTAAAACCTAAGGTAATATTGATAACGGATAAAGGTAAAAAAGTAGGAAGAGTCCATCAAATACAGGATAAAGGTCAAACATTAGATAAAGCAAATTCCGGCTCTGAAGTTGCCCTTTCTATAAGAGGAATAGAAGTTGGAAGAGATATTGGAAAGGATGAGACGTTATATGTTAACCTTCCTGAATCCCACGTGAGACAAATAATGGCCAGATTTCTCAATGACCTGACATCAGATCAAAAAGAAGTGTTAAGAGAATACATCCTCTTAATGAGAAAAACGAGCCATCCATGGTGGGGCATGTAAATGGTTTTTTTCATGAATATAAGAATTCTATTAACTAAAAAATTTATAATTATCTAATTACTCGTAACCTTAATAGTACAAGAACGCATGAAAATGACTTCCTTAATTAATATTTTTAATCAAATTTTAATAGATATTTGCCCAAAACCAGAAGAAATTTACGCCATAAATGAAATTGTAGATGTTACTAAAACTTTACTTGAAAATTCTGCAAGGGAGCTAAAAATTGATTATACTATTATTGAACCTCAAGGTTCCACGGGTATAAAACAGACTCAATTAAGAAATGATTTTGATATTGATATTTTCATTGGATTAAACTATAACCTGTATGAGGATAAGTTCAAAGGGTTGAGTAAAACTAAACTGAAAAAAGAATCAAAAAAAGAATTTTTAAAATTATGTAATGAATGGATAATTAAGGCACTTATTTTAAAAGAATACAAAGAACACCGGTTATTGTATGCTGAACATCCATACGTGACTGTGGATTTCATCGATTTAGATAAAAATCTAAAGATAAAATTGGACATTGTCCTTTATTTTGATTTGACACTTGAATTTATCAAGAAAAATGGAATTATTACTGCTGTTGATCGTTCTCCTTGGCATGGTCGATTTGTTCGTGATAATTTATCAAAAAAACAAAAAGATGATGTAAGATTACTAAAACAGTTTTTTAAAAGTTGTCATTGTTATGGAGATAAAAGTGCTGCAGGAAAAATGGGATTCATAGGTTATAGTGCGGAATTGTTAATCTATCACTTCAAATCAATTGAAAATGTATTTAATAATTTCAAGAACCTTCCAAGCACTCCATTGGATTATTTTAAAAGAAATAAAAAAGAATTAAGAAATATTCCGCATTTTAAAGATGAATTTCTCATAATAACCGATCCAGTAGATTCAAATAGAAATGTAGCTTCAGCAATATCCGAAAGAGCATATAATTTTTGCAACCACAGGATTAAGCAGTTTCTTAAAACTCCCGAAACGTCATTTTTTAAAATTACTCCCATACCTGAAATGGATCTTGCTGAAATTGATCAATATTATTTCATTATGGAAATAAGAAATACTGATCCAAATGTTCATTATACGATTAATAGAGATAAGCTCTATCTCTTAGGAGAACAAATCATAAGCAATGGTGAAAAAGAATTTACTGGTGAAGAAAGATTTGGAACCATAATCTTTGAAGTATATTTTAAAAATGATTTAGCAGAATTTAATATCGCTATATATTGTTCAAAACCCATAATTTCTGACGCATATGCCCGGAGAGGACCACCTATTGAAGATAACTTACATTCGAAACGATTTAAACAAAAAAATCCCGATTATTATGAAAAAGAAGGATTTTTATGGGTTAAAACTGAAAGAAAACACGTGAATTTTATTGATTTTTTGATAGAATTTATCAAGAACAAAATTCCTCAAAATTTACATGTAATAAATGTTTCAAATGCTTATAATGCAATTACTTCTTCGGCTAAAAAAGCTTTGTACGTCTTAAAAAATATGGTCTTGCCTTTCAATAAAAATTGAAGATAAACATTTAGCAAAAATATCATGATTTTGGACAAGATTGCTCGCATTGTTATTGATTTAGAGATTGATGAAATTGATGATGCAATAAAAATGGCCTTAGAGGGTGAATTTATTGATCCATTCGACATTTTAAATGCCCTTCGGAAAGGGATGGATGAGGTTGGGCATCGATACGAAACAAAAGAATATTATTTAGCAGAGTTGATGTTAGCCGGAGATACAATGAAAAGGGCATTAGAGATTCTAAAACCCCTTTTAATCAATAAACAAGAGATAAATAAACAAGCAAAAATTATTACCTGTTCTGTAAAGGGAGATCTTCACGAGATTGGAAAGAATTTATTGGGTACATTACTTTTAAGCTCGGGATTCAATGTGATTGATTTAGGTGCTGATGTTAGTGCTGAATCTATAGCAATGGAACTTAAAAATTCAGGAGCAAAAATGATAGCTCTTAGTTCTTTATTATCAATGACCATAAGAGAAATAGAAAATGTCCATGAAATGTTGAAAAAAGCAGGTTTGCGAGATAAAGTAAAGATTATTGTAGGGGGAGCTCCTTTAAATATGGATCTTGCAATGCGATTTGGAGCGGATTATTATGCTGATGATGTTGTTTCGGGATTAAAAAAAATAGAGCAATATTTTAACAATCATCGATGAAATTTTTTTCATCATTTTAAATCAAAATAAAAAAGATTTTACTTTAAAATTATTTACCCAAATTGGTAAATATAAGAAAATATTAAGAGTTAAATTGTATCATTACATAAATTTTTATTACATGCTTTAAAAGTTTCACTTTAATGATGATCTTGAACTTATAGTTTGTATAATTTTTTCCTTCTTATAATTTGGGAAAATTTCTCAAAAAATAAACGCCTTATAGCTTAAATCCATAAAATTTTTATGGTTTTATACCTTTTTTTTTCACAATTTGGACATAAGATTATTAAATAAATGAAATTTTATTTTGTAATCTCATTAGAATTATTGAAAAAATATATTATATGTGAATTATTATGGTAAAAGTAAAAAACCCGGAAGAAATTTCGAAATTAATTACACATGGTTCATACGAAAAAAAACGAATATTTAGTATTGTAGCTCATATTGATCATGGTAAAACAACGGCTTCAGATTATTTGATGCGACGTGCTGGTCTGATGAGACCTGAAGATGCAGGTCAATTACAAATGACTGATAGTGATGATGAAGAACAAGAACGAGGAATAACCATCTTCACGAGTGTTGTCTTACTTGCGTTTAATGATCCTAGAAAATCAGATGATGAAGAACCATTCATATTTCAAATAAATGATACACCCGGACATATCTCATTTACGGGTGAGGTTTCACGTGCTCTTAGGGGCAGTGATGGAGCAATTATTTTAGTAGATGCTCTTGAAGGAATAATGACTCAAACAGAAACCAACATACGATTAGCCGTAGGGGAAGAATTATGTAAACCCGTTCTTTTTATCAATAAGGTCGATCGATTAATTGCAGAATTAAAATTGAGTCCTAAAGACACGTTTTCTAAAATTGATGCAATTACAAGACAAGTTAATGATCTTATAAAAAAAGTCAGGCCTGAAGGGAGTGATTGGGGAGTAGATTTTGCGAAAAATTCCGTAGCAGTAGGATCTGCCAAGCATGGATGGGGTTTTACTTATGAAATTTTATTAGAAAAAGGATTAAAGCCTCAAGATGTTTTTGAAAAATATGCTGAAGGAAATATTCAATGGCTTAGAGACACTCTTCCATTAGATGAAAGTATGCTGAGAATGGTAGTTGATCATCTTCCTGATCCTATTACAGCAGCTAAATATAGAATACCCCATATATGGGGGGGTGATTTAAGCTCGGATTTAGGACAAGCCCTTCAAAAAAGCGATCCAGATGGCCCTCTTTATGGGATGATAACGAAAATTTTCTTGGATCCCAAGAAAAATTATCAAGCAACGCTCATAGGAAGAGTATTTTCAGGAACATTTGATCAAACCGATTCTTTATATTTAATTGGCAGTAAGTCCTCTAGCAGAGTAAAAAGATTAGGTGTAATGGAGATAACGGATATTTTAGACATTCCAAAAGTTCCCGCCGGTAATTTATTCGCGATTTTTGGGTTTATCTGTCCTTCAGGTGAGACATTCATGAATCTTAACGATTTACCAAAAGATAAAGAGGAGCAAGCAAAAATTCCTACTTTTGAAAACATCCAATATGCATGCGAACCAGTCGTCTCAAGAAGCATAAAATCAAAGGATCCTCACGACATAGACAAATTGACTGAAGTTGTTGGTAAATGGTTAAAAGCAGATCCAACTGCCATGTATCGGATGGATAAAGAATCGGGTGAATTTATTCTAAGCGGTATCGATCCTCTACAGATTGAAATCCTTACGAAAAGAATCAACAATCAAGTTGAGATAAATATTGGAGAACCGATCATCGTTTATCGAGAAAAGATCACCAAGAAAGGACCGGAATATCACTGTAAATCCGCAAATACTCATAATCGTCTCTTGCTTTATGTTGAACCTTTAGATGATAAGACCGAAAAAATGATTGAGTCTGGAAAAATTAATGATTTACAAAATGAAAAAGAAAGAGCCCAAATCTTGAGAGAAGAAGCTGGATGGGATGCAAAAGAAGCCAGACGTATCGTTGATGTCTATCAAGGTAGCCTTCTTGTAAACGGTACCACGGGATTACAGCGTTTTGATAGGGTAAAAGGCTCACTCGTAAATGCCTTCAGGGATTGGATTGGTGAATGTATTTTAGCAAAGGAACCTGCAACCGGTATTAAAGCAGTTTTCACGGATATGGTAATCCATGAAGATCCTCGCCATACTCAATATGGTCAGATTGCTGGAATGGCCTTTTCATCATTATCCTTATCAATGCTCGATGCAGACCCTCACTTGTATG
>CAZRIR010000099.1:0-7586 GCA_964600195.1 uncultured archaeon
TTTGATGAGGGTACAAAGGTATACATCTGTGATGTACGTCATGGTTATCTCTTAGTAGATAATAATAAAAAATTAATTAGAAGATAGAAATAAAAAAAAATAAGGAGGATTTTGTAAAAACTATGTACCAAATAGTTCCAAACGCCCTAATAGTTGGCGTTGTAGTTGCTGCCGTGATTATCATAGTAATGATCATCATTTTCATGGCGACTCGATATCGAAAGTTCAAGACAAACCAATTTGTAATACACTTGCGAAATGGTAAGGTAAAGCATGCCGGTCTGGGAGGAAGTATCTGGTTATTACCTTTAATCGATGAATATATCGTGATACCGACTACTAGTATCCAGACAATCCTCGAAGCACATGAACAGGTAGTTTCTAAGGAATACCAGAACATATCGATCACGGGGATGCTCATTTGGAAAGTTATCGATCCTGAAAAAGCATTCAGTGCCGTGTCCTGGGGCTCAAGAAGTGATGATAATTATGTCGAAAAGATATTAAAAAATGCCGCGGAAGCAATTATTCGAACTACATGTGCTAACATGGAGCTAGAGAAAATCATTCGAGAACGCAGGGACATCATAAAAGGAATTAGCAAGGAATTGCACGAATTAACCTCTGATTGGGGTATTGTCATCGAATCGATTGAAATTCGGGAAGTAATCATTTTAGAACCTCAATTGAAAGAAAATATGGAAGCAACGAAAAAAGCCGAAGAAGCTCGAAAAGCTCGAATATCAAAGGCTGATGCGGAAAGGGAATCCCGATTACGTGAACTAGAGGTTCAAAATGAAGTTGGAATGGAAGAACAGAATGTTTTAAAGCAAGTAGAAACTCAGAGAATGCAAAAAGAAATTACCGTTGCTGATTTGGAACGTGAGCGTAAGAAAATTGAGGCAGATGGTGATCGTCAGAAGAAAGTTATTGAAGCAGAGGCGGAAGCTCAAAAGATCAAGAAGACCCTAGTTGCCCAAGCAGAAGGAGAAGCAGAAGGTATTCGGCAACAAATGGTCGCTCAGGCAGAGGGTTTTCTTAAACAAGTGGAATCAATGAGTACGGCGGATGAAAGGTTTTTGGCCGTTCAATTGACAAATATCCTGCCGGAAATATTTAAAAACATGAAACCTGAAAAGATGTTTGTCATGGGTGATGGAGAAAATGCCTTTAATTCACTTTCAAAAGCAATTTTACCATTCTTACAGTTATTACCCGAGTATTCTGATCAGATTAAGAATTTTTTCGGAAATGGTGGCTCTAAAAAGTTAAAGGAACTGGTAAACAGATTAAATAAAGAAAAATAAATTGTTATTTTTTTAATTTTTTTAAAATTTTATGATTAAATTTTTTTATCAAATGAAAAAGAGGAGGGCTTTAAAAGAATGGATGCAGAAGATATGGAAAAAATATTGATTGATGAAAATTTAAAAATTGATAAAAAAGATTTTCAGCGAGGATTATATCTCAATTATTCTGAAACGAATTTTCCAAAAAATCCTATATTGTTAGTCACCTGTATGGATCCACGGATTGATATCCATGGTATTTTTAACTTGAAGCTAGGTGATATATTCATTTTACGAAACGCGGGAAATTTAATTACGAAAGACATGTTACGATCGATTTATATTGCCATAAGTGAATTCAACATAAACTTTATCATTATTCTAGGACATTTAGACTGTGGAATGACTAAATTAAAATTACACGAGTTAAGATCAAATTTAGACCTAAATTTAACCCAATACGAACTTAGAGACTATTTTAAACCCTTTGCAGATGAACTGATTAATATAAACACGCAAGTTCAAAAGTTAAGACTAAATAAATTGATATCATCTAAGGCTGAAATAAAAGGAATGCTTTATGATGTCAATACTGGATATGTATTTGAACAAAACATAATTGAAAAGTTTAAATCCATTGAAGAATTTAACAAGAATTATTATGGGTTAATAAAAGAGAAACAATCTCGCAGTATCGAGCATGAATTCAAAGAAATAGGTTATAATGAAACAAATGAAGAAAAAATGAGTAACATAATTGAAGAGAAAGAAAATCAATTACATTCAAAGAATTCAAGAAAAAAGAGTTTAGTAGAAGAGTCTCATGAAGTTCAAGAAGAAAATCAATTTGACGGAAATTTTGATCTAATGTCTAAACTTAACCTGCCAACTATGAAAATGCCAAAAATTTATATCCCAAAAATAAAAATCCACGTTCCTCAGATATATAAAAAGAAGGATAAAAAATGAAATTTTATATTTCATGATGCATTAGTAATATTTGATTGGAGGGTTGGAAAAAATGAACGCAAAACAGTGGTATGAATTAATAATGGCCATTGTCGGGATGGCAGGGTTGTTTACTATGGGTTTTTTATTTTTATTTATTGTGAGTTTATTTTTTTAAATCATACTGAAAATTATACTAATCTTAAAAATATTGAAGTAGATACCTATAATTGAAGATTTTTAATATATAACCTGTTTAATTATTTCAAAAATTAGAAATTATAATTATTATACATACATTTTGTATTCTAAAGCATTTTATATCTTAATTACTTCATAAGTGCTTTATTTTTCCATCCTTTATGATGTATTTGTATTTCAATATTTTTGGATTTGATTTTATTGTCTTCATTATGTTTTGATCAAGTTTTTTCTGATTTTCAATTATATTAAAGGCAGGAGTCTCACCAATAGCCATTTGAGCTAATTCTGTTATATAATATGATTGTATATTTCTTTTTAGAGCGTGATTGGATAAAGTTACGAAACAACCAGTACATATATGTGCTATAGCATCGGCACTAACACTTTCCGCTTCAGATATCCTTTGGTTTGCAATTTTAGTTCCCAAGGCTGGATTTTTTATTATAATTGGTGTACCACAACATAACGATTTCTCCTTATTATGTTGTTTAATTTCTACCACTTCTGCGCAAATTATTTCAAGGAATTCTCTTGGTGCATTTTAAATGTTTTTATCTAGATTTCTCCATGTACAAGGATCTTGAAAGGTTATTCTTTTTTTAATCTTGTTTTTTATTTTTAACGTGCCATCATGGTACTTCTCAATGAAATAATCAATAATGGACTTGCACTCAACGTCAAATTCCTTTATAATGGAGGGATATATACCTCTTATCATGTGATCACATCCAGGACAAAAGGTTATGAGTTCTTTTATATCAAGTCTCTTGAATTTATTTAATAATTCTCGCCCCTTTATAGAAGCTTCATTTTCTCCAAAGCTCGTGTTAACATAACCACCACAGCAATATTTCATCCCCCCTATAATAGGATATTCAGATAATAGTGCATTACTTTTTACTAAATCAGAAAATAAATATGGGATTGCACATCCTACATAGAACATTTTCTCGCTTTTTGGGGGATTCTGATACTTTTGCAAATCATGTAACTTCTCATCAGTATTAATTTCTAAACCTACGGTCATCAAGTTAGGAGTAATTTCTACACTAATAAGTCCCAAGCATCTCACACCATTTTCGTGAGAATTCTTTAATTTTATCCCTCGGAATAGGGAATATGGATTTGAACTTGTTGGACAGATATAATTACAATAAGAGCAAAATGCACATGCTTTTATTATCTTTCTTGAATGTTTATTTTCAATGATGCTCAAGATCTCTTTTTTTGCACGTTCGGAGGAAAGTGATAAGAACGGACATTGTTCAAGACACGTGCCACAACGCTTACAGGTCTGTTCATTAAACATCGTTAATTTTCCATTTTAATTTTTAAGTACTAGAGAACTATTGATAATATTAGTATTTAACTCTTTTATTGACTTGATGGCTAATACTTTACAATTTTTTCTAGGATTTTAATTGATATTCAGTACAAAATTATCGATTAAAATTGATATTAGATGTTAAAGAATTCATTAATTTCAAAGATTTATAATTATAAAAAATATTTCACATTCTATCAACCATAATATTATTCTTTTTTGAAATTAAGAGGTGAAAAGTAATAGCAGATACGGATAAGAAATTACAGGACGAATTAAAAAAGCATGATATAGACTTTCAGGGAATTCCACATGTATGGCCAGGAAATTGTTTTGGGTGTTCTCCACGAAATGAGAAAGGGTTGAAAATCAAAGTTGCTTTAGATGATAATAAATGTATGTCATATACAATAGTCTCAGAGCATTATTGTGGTTTCAATGGAATATTACATGGTGGAATCATTGCAACTCTCCTTGATGAAATATCTGCATTTACCATCATATTATTCTTAAAAAAAACAGGAGTTACCACTGAGGCAAACATTAAATTTTTCAAACCAATAAAGGTTAACACTTTGATTCGAGTTGAAGGACAGATAACGGAATTTGAAAACAGTCAAGCGATTGTTAATTCTAACATTAGGTCCATATATGGGACAATCTTAGCTTCTTGTGAAACGAAGTTTTTACTACCGGAAGTGTCCTTACTTGCTAAATTAGTAGACATGAAAGAAGAGGAGCTGCAAAAAATGGTTGATATAACCATTAATGCTGTGGAAAATATGAAGAAATAACTTTTAACCCGTTAAGTAAAAAAATTTTTAATTTAGAAATAATTATCAAGTTTATTGAAAAATTTTTGAAATACGCCTCGGTGGCTTAGCCGGTATAGCATTGCCTTGGTAAGGCAAAGATCGCGGGTTCAAATCCCGCCCGGGGCTTACTAATACTTATCTTTCCTGCTAAATTTACTATAAAGTGCATTTTCAATCGATGTACCTAATTTACATAAAATTTGTTCTATTTTTTCCTTATTGAAATGCCATTTTATGAGTCTTATAACTTCAAGAAAATATTTTACATGACTTTTTGCCCGAATTAATAGTTGATAATTTAAATGTCTTTTATTATCTAAGGGAGAGTTGTAAACAAAAGTGGTAATTTTTCCTGTCCTAAACCCTTATAACTCGCACATATTTTTGAAGTTCTTAATTAATGGGAAGGAAGCATTTTTAAAACCAACACGAATAATTTTATTATAGTTATCTACATATGTAGTCCCATCAGTGTGAACTAATCCTCTCAAGCAAGCAATAATGTATCCTTTATTTTTTAATTTCCATTCTTCTTTATGTTCCTTAATCCAATTTATATCTTTATTAATCCAATCAGGAACAGATACTTGTTTTTTCACTTTATCACATGTTTTTACACCTTTAGAAATCAAGAATTTTATGAATTCATCTCCAGAGATTTTTAAATCACCGGATTTGCTATTTTTACGTTTATAACTCCTAGGATAAATATTGAACAATTGAATAATGAGTTTTTCAACATAATTAACATATTAGGGTTCATCAATTCTATATAAAGAAATTACTAAAGCACTATCGAGATAAGATCTTTCAAATTTTTCATGTACATGACCATCCCCTAAGATTATCCCTATCATTTCAGCAAGTTCCTCGCTTTCTTCAATAAAAAATGACATTTTAGTAATAAAAAATTTGAATATTAATTACAGTTATTTTATCATTTTAAGCAATAAAACGGTTATTCTTTTTTATAACCAAAAAACAAAAAAAATAAGAATAATTTCTCATAAATTAATTTATTACCTTAAAAATTTTTATCATTTTTTAAGATAATTCTGCCGGTGTAGCTCAGCTTGGTTACAGCGCTAGACATCTATTTAAAAAAATAGACTAGACTCATAATCCATCTGAGAACTGGGTCAGACAGATGCACTCTAGAGATCGGGGGCTCGAATCCCCCCACCGGCACTGTCTTTAACCTATTAAAGTTCTAAAATCATTCGTTCTTTTGCAATGATTACTTCTTTTTTAAATATTTTTTCAGCCTGTTGCTGGAATTTATCAAATTGCTTAATGAAATGAGATGCGATGTGGAATAGCACTAATGTCTTGCAATGAATTTTATTTGCAATAGTAGCGGCATCTGATGGCGTGCAATGAAAGTGCTCGTGCGCAAATTCTGCCCATTCATCAGGCATGGTCGCTTCGCAAATGAAGATATCACAATTCATTGCTAGTTTTTCAAGTAAGTATGTCGGAGCTGTATCTCCAGAATAACAAATCGAATTTTTTTTATCCTCGATTCTAATCGAAAAAGCTGAAATGCGATGATCTGCATCAACATAGTTCATGATATAGTTATATTTTATCGGTTGGATTTCTTTTGTACTTTCTAGTTCTTGATAATGAATTTGAAACGATTTCATCATATCTTCTGGAGTATTTATGAGCTTGAGGATTGATTCGATGGTGTTTTTCGTCCCAATTGGACCAATAATATTGAGATCTTCTTTCCGGTCATTGATCCAATAGTACCAGAGTAATGAAAAAACTCCAATAAGATGGTCATTATGCAAGTGTGTAAAAATTATGGTCCTAATTGTATTGATGGAGTTACTTTGAAGCAATTTTTGAGTCGTTCCTTCCCCGCAATCTAGCAATAAATCATCATTTATGAGAATTGCAGGATAGCTTCTATGTTTCGATAATGTGCTTCCCGCAGTACCAAGAAATGTAATTTTCATTTTTATTTATCAATTATTATAGGGTAGATCTAATATTTGTAGAACTTAATTTATCTCCTTTAGGATCATTTATTATCGGGATGATGATTAAAATCATGGGGGGCAGTCCGTTTTTGATGCGCTCCTCATTTATTTTTAGTGATACCTCATGTGTCTCCAGGCTGCTCACGTGTACTTCAAGGTTTGGATCAGTTATTGCGATTCCGAAAGGATCATTTAAGGGAATGATGGTATATGATTCCGGAGATAATCCCAATTCCTCTTCAAGATACTTTTTTAGATTATTTTCTCGAGATGAATATGGCTCTAATTTATCGTGATATTTCTTATTTTTCAAGAGTTTTTCAGTTGCAAGAGCGATGGCAACGTGTTTTCCCACCTTAGCTGCAATTTTTAGTAAAAGTCGATGGCCATCATGCAGGTGGTCAAAGGTGCCTCCTAATCCAACTATTTTGAACGGTTTTTGGTATATTTCGTTTTTCATTGAATTCATTGCATTTTCCTACTTCTTTCATATAATAGAATTACACTATTCTCAAGGTGTAATAAATTTTATTTCTGTTTAAAATTTAGCATTTAATTTTTCACGTGAAATGTGGTCCGCAAGATATAAGGGTTCTGGTTGTCTATGTTCAAAAGTTGTTTCTAAGGAAATTTTAATGGCACCATCAAGGGAGAATGCAAATCCCCTGCTAATGAAAACTGGTTTCCGATCATCTGCAAGACATGTTGATTGACCTATAATTTCTCGCGTTTCACTAGTAATTTTATCGTTCTCCTTGGACCAGATGGGGGTCATCTTGCCCTTTTTCCTCTGCAAGGCTTTCCAATCTGATCTTCCAAAAAAAGGGTTTTTAGCCACCCCAAAAGAAGGTATTTTCAAAGCAAGTCCTAAATGCACGGCCTCTCCAAATCTTCGAGGGTGGGCAATACCATGGCCATCACACATGATCACGTCAGGTTTTTGAGGAAGGTTTAGTATGGCTCGAGCGATTAATTTGCTTTCACGAAAACCCAAAAATCCTGGAGTGTATTGAAAATT
>CAZRIR010000100.1:0-1218 GCA_964600195.1 uncultured archaeon
GGGCCATTCTATTCTTTGTTGCTTACATTTAGGACATTTTGAAGGTATTTTTAACTGTGCCCCATGACCTTGAAAACTGAATCCACAAGCGATACAATAAGCAGGTTCTACAACAATGGTTATCCCATTCGACTTTAACGTCTTTCTAATGCTTTCAATATCTTTAATTAGATTTTTTTATTGTAATAGTCTAATTCTTTCAAAAGAAACCTCAAATCAAGAACCCTTTTTTCAATCGTGAGCATTTTAATCAATTTTTGCCTTCGTGTTTCCCAATTACCTGTATTATCTATCAAGAACATTCAACTAAATTTTATTTTTTATTTTAAAAAGATTTATCATCCAAGGATCAACAGGAAGAGCATCAAATTTTAAGATCCATTGAAATTTATTACCCCTCTTGTGATTCCTGCCAAAATATGAAGAGAGACAATATGAGCATTTACAATGCCTATATTTTGCACCTTTGCCTCGTTTCATTCCAGTTTTTTTACTTGAATATGTATTTGTCATAGTTTACTCATGAATATATAATTTAATATCTAATTTTTAATCTACAAACTTTATACCGTTCGTAATAAAGGCTGTTGGAGTGCCAGATAATCGTGTCTCTGCATTTCGTTCAACTCGAAACCATCCATGCAATTTAAGAGTATGATGCTCGTGATGGTAAATCTTGCCCCGAACATAGGCAATTTCATCGATTCTAATGATTTCATCGGCAACATGAGGGTTACCTCTCCATCTAATGCTGATTCTTTTCTTTTTCTCAATGAAATTCAGGTTATCGTTGATCAACTTATGTTCTTTCTTGGTAACGGGAATAAAAAACCACTCTCCTTGTCTTTTGATTCTATTAGTGCTTTTTTCTTTCTTTGTAACTAAAGGTGGTTTTAAAATCTCATGAGCATCTTTCACGCGATTAATAATTCCTTTATCATTTGGTAATTCTGCTATAAATAAATGTTGTTCATCGAACCCTGCGAGATATTTTCTAAGATATCCGGGAGCTTTTTGCGTCTCATGAACCCAATCACGTTTCTTGCGATCCCATTGACGAGTCATGTATTCTCTTTCAGGTTCATTAACTAATAAAATTACTTGTTGTTTTTTTGAATCGGCATCGATCACTCGAATTTCATTATCATAATGTCCCAGATATATCTTAAAGTATTCTCTCTTTCTTTTTTTACCTCGAGTTTCAATAGACATTTGAAA
>CAZRIR010000100.1:1318-7475 GCA_964600195.1 uncultured archaeon
CACGTGCTAGCTCTCTTGTCGCCAATTAATTTGTGAAAAACAAATATATAAATATTGATATTATTGTAAATTTTTTAGTGATTGCAAAAACAAGGGTTTAATTTAATGTATGGCAATTATGATTATCTAATTGTTCCTTTGTTAATAAAAATTAAAATTATTGAGATTGATTTCTTTTCATGATAAATGAATTAGTTGATATTGACGAAAAATACAGAGCGATTTTGGAAGCTTTAGATGCTGTTGGAATTGGCATTGATATTATTGATAGGAATTATAATGTAGTATTTCAAAACAATATCTTAAAGGAACGATTTGGTGATTCAACCGGTAAAAATTGTTATGAAAATTACATGAAATCAAACGGTCCCTGTGATTTTTGTAAAATAAGGACAGTCATGGAAACGAATCAAGTAGAGAATATTGAATTGACAGGTGCTGATGGAAGAATATATAATTTAATCTCCGCACCCTTGAAAAATCCCGATGGAAAAGTCGATAAAGTTGCAGAAATCATTTTAGATATAACTGATCAAAAAGAATCTGAAAATCAAATAAAAATATCTGAAGTAAAATTCCGGAATTTATTTGAAAAATCTTCAAATGCAATAGCACTAACCGATTCTTCTGGAAAAATTACTGATGTTAATTTTGCCCTTGAGAAATTGTTTGGTTATTCTGCAGAGGAATTAATCAATCAAAACTACTTGGAATTACCTATTTATCCAGAAAAGACAATTTCTACTGTAATAGGAAGGTTTAATGATTTAATTAAAAAAGGTTATTTAGAGCCTTATGAATATAAAATTATAAAAAAAGATAAATCTACCGCGATTATTAAATCAACTGTTTCACATATAAATATTGGAGAACAAGATTACTTTCAAATTATAATTGAAGATATAACTGAAAAAAAAAATGCGGAAGAAAAACTAAGAGAATCTGAAGAAAAATTTCGCCAATTGTTTGAAGAAAATTTAAATGGAATCATATTAGTTGATATGGTGGGTCACATAATCAATTGGAACTCTAGTATCGAAAAAAATTTTGGTTATAGTCTGGAGAATTATATAGGAAAAAATATTGTTGAATTCCCAGGAATATCTCCTAAATTCATCCATAAAATTAAAAAAAGACTTGAAAAATATTTTGTGGGAGAAAAATTAGACCCGATAAGAGTAAAAGTTTATAAAAAGGATGGCACTCCTGCTTGGGTAAATGCTCAAGCATCCTTGGTAGATGTAGGAAATGAGAAAAACCTCCAAATAATAATTGAAGATATCACGGATATTGTTCATGTCCATCAAAAATTAAAGGAATCTGAAGAAAAGTTCAGAAATATTGCTGAACAATCACAGATTGGCATAGTAATTTTACAGGATAATTTAATAAAATATTGTAATCAAAGAATGGCAGATTTATTTGGATATTCAGTTCAAGAAATATTAAATTTTAAACAGGGTGAATTTTCTAAGTTGTTTGCACCAGATTCATTGGAAATGGTGATGGATCAAGCAAGCAAGAAGCAATTAAATGAACCGGGACAAATTCATCATTATACCATTCATGGAGTTAAAAAATCAGGAAACCTTTTTTGGTTGGATAATATTTCTAAATCAATCATATTTGAAGGGCGTCCAGCAGATTTAGTAACACAAATTGATATAACTAACCGAAAGAAAGCAGAACAAAAAATTTTAGAATCTGAAGAAAAATATCGCACCCTTTTCGAGGGTGCCAATGATGCTATATTTCTCATAAAAGATTATAAATTTTTTGAGTGTAACAGCAAAACACTTGAAGTATTTGGATTTAGTACTGAATCAGACATTATTGGTCTTTTTCCTTGGGAGATATCGCCCATCTCTCAACCAGATGGACGGGATTCAAAACAAGCTGCTATTGGGTACATGAATGAAGCTTTGAATGGAAAATCGCAAAGATTTTATTGGAAGCATTTGAAAAAAGATGGAATCCCAATCGATGCTGAAGTTTCCTTAAATTGTATTATACTTGAAAATAAGAACTTTCTTCAAGCTATCGTAAGGGATATTTCAGAAAAATTAAAAGCAGAACAGGCTTTAATGGAATCAGAAGCAAAATTCAGAAATCTTTCCGATCAATCGTTAATGGGTATTTTAATTGCTCAAGATAATAAAATTAAATATGTCAACCGAGCTTATGCAGATATTTTTGGATATTCTATTGAAGAAATGATGAAATGGGAATTAAAAGATTTGATGAACGCAATTCATAAGGATGATAAAGATTTTACTTTACAACAATTAGCTAAAAAACAAAAAGGGGATTCAAAGGACATAATGACTCACTATTCCTATCGAGGTATTAAAAAATCAGGTGAAATAATCTGGATTGATAATTTTTCTAAAACAATATTATATGAAGGTCGTCCAGCAGATTTTGTAGTTCAAACAGATATTACAAATAAAATTAAATCAGAAAAAATAATTAAAGAATCCGAAGAAAAATATCGCACTCTTTTTGAGGGGGCTAATGATGCCATATTCCTCATAAAAGACAATAAAATCTTAGAGTGTAATACTAAAACTTTAGAAATATTTGGAGCTAATAAGGAAATAAACATTATTGGTCTATCTCCATGGGATTTATCACCATCTTCACAACCAGATGGAGGAGATTCAAAACAATTAGCAATTAAGTACTTGAATGAAATTTCAAAGGGGAAGTCACAAAGATTTTATTGGAAACATCAGAAATTAGATGGAACTTTAATTGATACTGAAGTTTCTTTAAATCCTATAAAAATTGAGGATAGAAATTTTTTTCAAGCTGTTGTGAGAGATATAACCGAACAAAAGGAAGCCGAAAGATTAATTATTGAAGAAAATAAAAAATTGCAAGAGTTAAATCAAATACGGCAAGAACTGATGACAAGAATATCCCATGAATTAAAGACTCCAATTACATCAATGTATGGTGCATCACAAGCATTACTAGAAATCCATCGAAAAGACATGAGTAAAAGGATCTTAGAATTAGTGGAAATAATGCAACGAGGGAGTATAAGATTAAAAAGTCTTGTCGAAAACTTGTTAGACATTTCTAGAATAGATTCAAAAGTTTTTAAGCTAAAAGTTGAACGAGAAAATATTTCTGAACTAATTAGAGAATGTATTAATGATCTGAGATATATCGCAAATGAACGAGATATAAAAATCAACGTGGATCTCCCTGATGAATCAATCATAAAAATTGATAAAATTAGGATAGGACAAGTAGTCACTAATATAGTATCTAATGCTATAAACAACACGCCCCCTACAGGTAGGATTTTTATTACTATAGCTGAATCAAATGAATTTTTAGATATATTAATCAAAGATACGGGAGTAGGAATAACAGAAGTAGAAAAATCGAGGTTATTCCAAAAATTTGGAAAGATTGAAAGATTTGGGAAGGGGCATGACGTACATATAGAAGGATCGGGATTAGGTTTATATATTTCTAAAGAGTTCGTGGAATTGCATGGAGGAAAAATATTCATTGAATCAGAAGGGAGAAATAAAGGAGCAATATTTACGGTGAGACTTTATAGAAAATAAACTATTACCTAAATTTTAATTTTTAATTTATATTTAGAAAGAATTTTTAGTTTATTCCATGTTTAAGAAATACTGAAATATAATTCAAAAGAGTAGGTTTATTTATCTAGTCGATAATCATATATTAATTGAAAATCTTTCAGATTGAATGGTTTTGAAATTGGACCTAAAACACCATATTCCACTACTTTTTTAAGTGCTTCCTCCCTAGGAATCGCTATAAAAAAAAATTTCGGCAATTTTTTAGTAGTATAAAGTAATATAATATCAAGGAGACATAATTTTGTGTCATATAGCTTAAGTTTCTCTAAACCTTCAGTGCCACTTGTAGCAGTAATGCATGTATAGCCTTTTGAGGAAAAATAATCTAATTTTTTTTAAAAAATTTGTTATTAAAATTGTGTTTAATTATCAACCATTGAAATATTTGGGAAATAATCAGATGAAATGTAATCTTGATAACTATGAAATTAGTTTTTTATTAAAAGACACTATAATAAGGTATTAAAAATAGAAAAAATAAGGTATTTTGATTCTTCTAAAATAAATTCATAGAGATTAAAATATTGTATAACATGACGGTTTATATAAATGAGCATGGAATTTGAACCAAATTTGGTAAAAGAAGCGGAAGATTATTATAAAAAATTACGCTTTGCTTCAGATCAAAAGGATATAATTATTGAATTTGGAAAATTAATGAAAAAATTTATTCCTCTTTCAGAGAGGGCAATCAAGGGTTTTATATGGCGGAGTCTTAAAGAATGGCAGTTAAATTTTAAACGAGATTTTAGTGAAATAAGTAAATTAGATCCTGAAAATCGCATTGAAGCCGTTGTTCAAATTATAGAAATTTTTGGAGCTAGACTAAAAAAAGTTCTAATCAAAAAAGAACAAGAACCATTATTAGAACAGGTAATGCAAAATGCATTAAAACGTTATGAAGATAATTATGCTAATCGCTAATTAATCTTAAAACTTAAATAATTAAATTTATATATGATATAACTGATTTCATTACATTTTTTTAATTTGATTAATATATTCTAAAGATTGGTGGCGGAAATATGTATTATAAAGATTGTAATATTTCCCTTTTTTTGCCATTAATTCCTCGTGATTTCCTTCTTCCATTATTTTACCATGGTCTAAAACAATTATTCGATCAGCATGACGAACAGTCCAGAGTCTATGAGCTATGATAATAGAAGTTCGCTGAGCTACTGTCTTTTCAAGGGCGTCCTGTATGCGTGTTTCGGTAAATGGGTCTACTGATGCCGTTGCTTCATCCAGTATTAGAATAGAAGGGTTTTCCAGCAACACTCTAGCAAAAACAAGTAATTGACGTTGCCCCATAGAAAGGAGATTTCCTCGTTCTCTAATATATGTATCTAAACCATTTGGTAATTGTTCTACCCAATCATATCCTCCTGCTTTGTTGAAAGTAGCAATAATTTCTTCTTTTGATACCTCTGAACAACAATATTTCACGTTATTTTCGATAGTATCTGCCCATAATATGGGCGTTTGTGAATTAATTCCGATTTGCTTTCTATACAGCTTTAAATCAAAGTTTCGGATACTTACATCATCAATTAAGATGTCACCACCTTGAAATTCATAAAATCTTGCTAATAAATTGGCAATAGAGGTTTTACCTGCTCCCGTATGTCCCACTATTGCTAATGTTTCTCCGGGATGAATTATAAGATTAAAATTTTGAAATACTTTCTTACCCTTTTCATATTCAAAAGTAAGATTCTTAAATTCAATTTTTCCCTTAAAACGGGGTGGGATGAGATTATCCCTTTGAACAACAAGAGGTTTAGCATCAATAAGCGAAAATATCCTCTCCGAAGCAGCCAAACCTGCTTGAAATTGAGGCCAAAATGCTGCAATGACTAGCAAAGGATAAACTAAAGTCCATAAACTTTGTAGAAAAAGGTATAGATCACCAGCTTGTATTTGATTCCCTATTATCCCTAATCCTCCAAAATACATTATAAGAGCTAATACTACTCCTTGAATGATGCCTAAGGAGGGAAATATAGTATTTAATACCCATGCTCTTCTTAAATTAACCCTGTATGATTGATCATTAACATTCTTAAATTTATTAAATAATTTTTCTTCCTGTCTGAAAGTTTTAGCAATTTGTATTCCTTTAATAGTTTCTTTCACAAATTCATTAACGGTTGCAAGTGCTCTTTGACCCAGAAGAGTTTTTTTTCTAGCAAGTTTTCGAAAGAAATAGGCAACTATGAAAAAGAAAGGAATGGTTAATAGGAAAATAATGCTTAAGATAATATTTATAAACAACATGAACATTAAAAGTATTCCTACCAGCAAAACAGATGAAATTACTTGATTCGCCAAATCGACCATGTTTCCAAAGTCTTGACTATCAGAATCTATCCTACTTACAATTTTTCCTATAGGATATTTATCAAAGAAGGATAGATCATGTTCTAATACGGATTTTACCGCATCGATTCTAAGATCTAGTAGAACATTACCAATAGCTTTAGCGGAATAATTCCAATTAAAATAATTAAATACATAACTTGATAAAT
>CAZRIR010000101.1:0-5355 GCA_964600195.1 uncultured archaeon
TTCCTGGTGCTTTATTATCACTTGTAGCTGTTATTGGTCTATATATTTTAGCGACCAAATTTTCACCTTTAAGACCTGTAAAATTAATTATTTGTACATCTATTTGTCCAAAATTATTTTGAAAGCCACTTGATAATGAAATTGAAACGATGGAAATTACTATGCAACTTATTAAAGCAATAAGGGGTTTATTTGTTTTAATTTTCCTTAAAATTTCAGCCATTATTTTCAACTTTTTTGTTAAATAATCATTTTTTTTACGATCGTAACTAAAAATGTAAATCAGTTTATTACAATTGTAAAAATATGACCATTAATTATCTATGGATGATGTTTTATAAATCTTATAGCAATCGTTTCTTTAAACAAGATTACTTCCGTAAATTAGATAAACGGAGCAAATCTCCGGTTATAAGAAAATTCTTTCATAACTGGGAAATTATATCTGCTACTTGATAATATTTGGTCATTAGTAAAAAGATATTTGTTTATAAAATAATTTGAAACAACAACTGAGATATCTTCTTTAAAACACTTACTAATAGTCATTTTAAAGCAAGAGCTAAATATAGTGCTCCAGTTATTTCTGAAATATTTCCTACTCTTGAGGTATCTATAATAATCTTATTAAAACCCATGTATATAGCCCCATGAGCCTTTCCGCCACCTAAATGAACTAAGGTCCTATATATTAAATTACCTGAAATCCCTTCTGGTGCTATTATCAGATTTGATTCGCTTTTAATAGAATTTTCTATCAATATCTCATCATAACATATATTAAGGGAGGGAGATTCTTTTTTAAAGAATTCCACAACCTTTTCAGCCATCTCTATTGTTTTATCTACAAATCCATCCCTTCCAATATCATCCTTTCTTCCACCGGATAAAATACTTATTTTTGGAGTTATTTTAAGAAAATTAAAGATAGTTATTGCTTTTTGAATGAAATCTTTCTTTCTTTCAAAGGTATTGCATTCATCTATTCCAACTGGGCCATAAAAAAATTGATAACCATCAAATGTTTCGAGTAGAGTCAATCTATTGATTTCTGTAACATTTAGACTTTTTTTTATATATTTTAAAAATTTGCTGGAACTTAGAGAACCTCTAATTGCAGCATCTATGGAACCCTCTTTAAGGAAATGGATGATTTCTTTTTCAGGGGCTTCACTTTGCATGATAACTATGTTTTTATTTACTTTTTTATATTCATTTTCATTAATGAGATTTACTTGAGCGTGCTGGTTTCCAAAAAGATATATATGTGAATCATTGTCCTGAAGAAACTGTATTATTGCTTTTAAAATCTTGATGTTATGTTCTTTTTCATCGCTTAAACCGATGCCTATCTTAGATTTTTTATTTTTTGATAATTCAATAAAAATTTTTAGGAAATTCATGATTTTTCACTATAATTATTATATTAAATAAAAAAAAAGATTATTAGCGTTAACGCATCATATATTCCATGTGTGACCATTACGGCAATCAAGTTTTCATTCCGCCAATAAAATAACCATCCAAGCAATAAGGAAATTATAAAATAAGGAACAAATGATATAAAAAAATAATCAAAATCATATAAAAAAATAATGACATGAATCATCGCAAAGATGAATGCTGATAAAATTATACCACCTTTTACACCAAGCTTGCTTCTAATTAAACCTTTTTGCATGAATCCCCGAAACAATATCTCTTCGGATGTTCCAACGATAAAAATCATGATAAAAACAAAAAGAATTAATTGAAGCCCATTTAAGGATGAAAACAATAGCGTGTCAATATCTGATGCTTCTACAAAGGGAAATATCAATTCCAATAAAAATGAAATAGACAATACCAAAACTACGCCAACCATGGCAAATAGTAATCCAATGCCTATTTCTCTTGCAATATCTTTCTTACTAAGACCTTTAGACGTAAATCCCAGCAAAGCTAAACTATTTTTCATTGAAGGTTTTTGAAGATACCTCCTAACATATAAAACTGGTATGATTATAAAAATTAATTCTACAACTGAGAGTAGTATTACAAAATTATTATCCAGATAAATTGTATCTGCAATTTTGCTTATTGATTCAAAATTTATTTGTGATAAATCAAAATTAATAAAGATATAAACGACTATGAAAATCGCAGAAATACAAATCATTAAAATTAATGCAAGAATAGGAATGAAAATTGAAGCTCCTATTCCCCATAAAATAAATTCTCTGTTTTTATCAATCTCATCATCAGATAATTTTTGTGGGTATTGCTGTGGAAGAAATTCTATCGTTTGGGAATATCTCCTTGCTTCATTGATTTGGGGACGCTCATTATTCTTAAAATGAGAGATCTTTTTTCCACATTTGACACAATATTCTATATTCACAATGTTTGGAAGTTCTTGACCACAATTTGGGCAATACTTCCATTCTTTATCTTTAGGCATTATAAGTTTATCATCCATATCTAAAAAGTATGAACTTTTTTTTTTAAAAAATTTTTTTTACAAAATTTAGCAAACTAATGAGTGAAATAACACTTGAGTTCATTATCTTCTATTTTTATGGGATTTACAAATCCATATCTCTCAAATTGTATTACTTTATTCATTGGTATCTTGAGAAGATTAATTTCACCATACCCCCTTGAGTATGTTCCATCTGGTCTTAATATCGAAACTTTAATGTTTTTTTCTTTTGGTACCCAATGAATAATCTTGAAGTCTCGATTCAGCTCTAAACTATGATAATATGCCTTTATCCTTTTATTTTTGAGATCGATTGATAAAACTTGAATGTTTGCCAAATCTTTTAGTCGTAAAACCTCTCCCACCTTCATTTTTTTTCCATCGGATGATGCTATGAACATGTGAAGCTTATCTTTCTTATCTACTTCACCTTTTATCATTCTCTTACCCATTTTTGGATTTGAAGGTAATAAAAGTGGTTCTGCTATGTATTCTTCAAACGGAACGGCGTCTATTTCGAGAAAAAGAGGGTCTTCAACAAAAAAATACCTGTTAGAAATTGAATCAATTATCTCTTGATTTTTAGCATACAACTTCTTGACTTCAAATGTAATCCCTGACAAGGATAACCTGGATTCTAAAAGAGTTTCCTTTAAAGCTTCTGGTCTAATTCCTCTTTTTTTCAATGACTGGAGACTCCACGTTCTTGGATCATCCCATCCTTCATAATTACCATTTTCAATGTTATTTCTTGCTTCTGTCTTACTTAACTTCATGCTAGGAAATTTAATCCTGCCATAATGCATGAATTCTGCTTTTTTCCATTTAAAATGGTCCCATATAAAATCTTCTATAAAATCTTCTTTGACTAAATCAGCTCCTCTCAATATATGACTAATTCCGATGAGATGATCATCAATTGCCCAGGAGAACTCTAGCATTGGCCAAACAACATATTTAGTTCCCACTCTTGGATGTGTTGCTTCTGAAACTCTCATGATGATTTGATCTCTCAATGCTGGATCTTTTTGGTCCATTCCCGTTTTTAGTCGCACGACAACTTTCATTTCGGGGTACTTTCCAGAAAGCATGTTCTCCCATTCTTTGAGATTATCTTTGATTGAATTATCTCGATGTGGACAAGGTAATCCGGGATTTTTATATTTTTCTCTGAAATCCTTTGCATTACAAAAGCAAACGTAAGCTATTCCATCTTCTATGAGTTTTCTACAATACTTATAAAAATGATTTAAACGGTCGCTTTTATAATAAACCTTATTATATTTTACTCCAAGCCATTCTAATCCTTCTTCTATCAGAGTGTATGCTTCTGGAAGAACATATTTGGCTTTTGGGCTATTTCTTAAAGATTTTGGGCTACCAATGGTATCATCATAGAATAATATGAGCTCTCCATCGTTATTTTTAACATATTCATCATTTAATACTATCATTCTGGCATTCCCAATGTGAAGAGCTCCGCTAGGATAAGGAGCTAGTCGCATAACCACCTTTTCATGTTTATCTAAATTTGGTAGAGGAGGTAATCCTTTTTCTTCTTCTTGAGTTTCTTCTTCCTCTAAGGCTTTTGGATTTAAACTTAATAATTTGTTAATTCGCTCTCGATGACTCATATTCTCAATCTTAGGAATAATTTCCTCTAATTTAACACTTATTTTTTTTGCTTCTTTTCGTAATTCTGGAAACTCCCCCATAATTTTTTTCATAATCGCTCCTTTTTGTGGAACACTTTGATGTTTAACAGCATTTTTAAGAGCAAATATCCATAAGAACTTTTCTAACTCCTCCTCATCCATGAATATATCAACAATGTAGTTTTTTACTAGATTCCTTTAATATTTAGCAAATGTTTGAATTAATAAAATACTTTCTTAAAAAAATAAACCATTATTAAGAATTTTTAAATATGAAACATTCTAAACAGATAGTATACAACAGCAAGGTGTTTAAAATTTATTATCGTGGCTATATACTAATTCGATTGAAAACGATCGGAAAAGAATGGGATATTGTTCAGAAATTAAAGGGTAAAACATCCACCGAAGAAGGCGAGGATTGGAAGATCACCTATGTTTCACCGGTATATGGAGGGTGGGATCTAATCGTGGAATGTAGTTTTAGCAAGTTAAAAGATCTTGATAAGATAGTTACTTATTGCAGAATAGATCCTGATTTGAGTTCATGGATTGAAGAAACTACTACTTTAATGGGCTCAAGAAATGACTATGAGGGGTAAATGGAATTTCCTTTAGAAATCCAAAATAAGGATTAACCACTCTGTTTTTTCATCTTTTTTAAAATGTTTTTAATTTGGGTAACTCCATTGTTTAGAATGTTAGCAGCAATTAATGATGATTCCTTGCCAGCTTTAAGTTTTAATATTTTTTGTTTTAATTGAAAGGCTTCAATTAATGTATTCTTATTACAGGAATCTTCACCAGCATTAACTATTGTGTCAAGGACATGTAGAGCTAATTGATGTTTATTTTCATTAAATAAACTTATCGCATGCTCTAAGTAACTTTCAGGGCTATTAATTTTTAAAAATTCCCTTGCTATATCAGTTGATCTTGAAGGAAATAAATCTGTAGGATTTCCCGAGTCATACCATCCATGATAGAGGCGATAGCTAGCATGGATGGCAAAACGATAACATCCATAAATGGGTTTTAAAAAATAGCTAACTTTAAATTTCTCTGGATAAATATCAAGCATTTCATGAAATATTTCTTCAAACCATTTTCCTTGGTTTAGTCTTTTTACGACCTCATCATGGACGAAATGCATTGCTTCTGCTGTAATCGACAGGAGATTATTGATTTGATTTTTTTCTGTGATTGGTTTTCCATGACCTAAAACAAGATAATTTGGTT
>CAZRIR010000101.1:5455-7446 GCA_964600195.1 uncultured archaeon
ATTTGATTTTTTTCTGTGATTGGTTTTCCATGACCTAAAACAAGATAATTTGGTTTTTTTTCCAACATTTTTTCCAGAGCAATAGCCCAGTGTTTCGGATATCTTTGAACCTTATATGGATTGCCAACATTCGGATAACTTATTTGAGCAAGATCTCCCGCAAAAAGTGCCTTTATTTCGGGAATCCATAGCCAAATCGAATCATCGGTTTCTCCTTTATCATGATATAGTTTAAATGTATATTGACCGAGTGTAAATTGATAATTATCCTTAATAACAATTGTAGGGGCAAGAAATTCATGGGCATTTACTCCTGATTTCTTTACTAACGATGAAAATTGCATTGAATTTATCCAATCATGATATCTATCTAACATTGCATATTTTTCAAATCTCGGCATCAAGTTTTCATGAGCTATTATCTCAGGAATATCCCATCCCTTTTCTTTACATTCATCAATGAAGGGTTGGTATCCAAAACAATGGTCAAAATGACCGTGAGAGAAAATTATGTACCTCACTGGTTTATCGGAAAACTCTCTAACACGCTTAAAAACCCTATTTCCTTGGGCTCTTATTGGCAAGTCAAACAATACCATTCCCTCTTTCGTGTTAATAACTCCCGTGTTAGCCATCGAACCAACAACGGCAAAATCTCCATTATCAAATGTTAAATATGGTATTGGTGCGCCATTTTCATCTCGCCATTCACCCAACCATTCCAATTGCTCTTTTGGATCAATTTCCATTTATCATCATCCTTTTTTGCTAATAATTATCATTAATAATTTCTCTTAGGGCATCTTTAAAAAGAATGAGGCCCATTTGCTTGTATCCTTCAACTGAAAAATGCAATCCATCAACATAACTACATTCCGTTTTTAAATTTCCGGTATCGTCCATCATTCCTTCATATAAATCTGCAAATGGAATTTTATTATTAGTATAATACTCTTTTAACATCATATTAAGATGGATTTTTCTTTTTTTATAATCTCCACTAGTTTGTTCCATTCTTATTGGTGGTATTGTTGCTCCAATTGAAATTATGCCATTTTCTCTAGAAATTTGATGAAGTTTTTCAATATTATTAAAAATCTCATTATTTTTGATACCCCAACCTAGATCGTTTGTTCCCCCAATAATTATTGAATAATCTGGTTTTGGAAGTAGATGTACCATGTCCATAAAAATTCTACTTAACAAACCGCTCGTCAATTCCCCTGGAATTCCCTTATTTATAAATAATAAGTACTCAGCGATTTCATCATTTAAAGGTTTTCCCGTTTCTTTCATGAACTCTAAACATTTTTTTTTTAACCAGAATTCATATTGAGAATTATAATTGCCATGTCCCTGCGTTAATCCATCAAGGGATGGATCATATCCCGGGTACCCTGCAGTCAAAGAATCGCCTAAACAGAGGAATATCATGAAGTTGATTACCACGTTTTATTAATGATACTTTATTTAGTTTACCAATAGATTTAAATAATTAATGATTTTTCTTTTTTATTGAAAATGGGACGAACTGAACCTTATTTTGAAATTGATGAAAAAGGAAGAGTAATATGTAAACTTCATTCAAATTATGATCAATTAAAATCTTTGTGCGAAACTGATTCTCGTGGAGTCAGTTGCGATCAAAACTTAACGTGTAAGACTTGTACGAGTTATATTGAAGATACGTGTTATTTTGAGAAATCTAGAATTGATGAGATCGATCGTGAAAGATTGAAAAGGAAAAATTATACATGTAAGTTATGCAGCAATAAGATTCATAGAATGTGGACGGTCTTGTATAGTCTCTATTATAAAGAAAAATTTAACATTGATATCCCCTTATTGTGCTGTTCTTGCTATGATTCACTGAAAGACAACACGTTCATGGATAAGTATAAAACAAGGACTTTCTCCATTAAATTTTATCTCATTTTATCTATTATAATTATCATAGATAATCTCTTTTATTTAGATCCCTTTTATTTAGC
>CAZRIR010000102.1:0-7435 GCA_964600195.1 uncultured archaeon
GCGACTGCTGCTTGAGGAATCATGGGAAGGTAAATGACTATTCGATCTCCTTTTTCTACACCTAAATCTTTGAGAACTGAAGCAAATTTGTTGACACGAATTAGTAAATCCTTATATGAGAGGATTTCTTCTTCTCCGGATTCGGAATACCAAATATAAGCGGCCTTGTCCGGAAATTTCTCTGCCCATCGATCCACAGCATTATAACAGGTATTAGTTATCCCCCCAACAAACCATCTATAAAATGGGGCATTAGAATCGTCTAAAACTTTATCCCATTTTTTATACCAGTAAATATTTTCAGCAATCGGTTCCCAAAACTTGGCAGGATCTTCAAGCGATAATTTATGAAGTTCTTCATATTTCTTTAAATTCTCTTCATGGTTTTTACTCATAATAATCCCGATATTAATATTAAAATATAGAATGAATAAAATAATTAATGATCAAATTTAACTTATTTTACACAAATCAACATGCTCTTTTTGCTCTTCAATCAATAAATCCACTTAATTTTAAAGATTTAATTAACCAATCAATGTAGAATTTAAAACTCAATACATTCTCTCTCGTTAACCTTTTAGAATCTGGTATAAATTTATCATGATACTTTAATGTTATATCTTCTATCGAAGGATTTTCATTATACCATTTCACAAGCGCTTCCTTAGACTCATTATAGAGCGTTTCCATTTCATTTAATATCTTATCCTTATCATCATCTTTCCAGAAACCATGATGTGATAAAGAAATAGAATCGTAATCCTCTCTCATATTTTTTAATTTTTGGAATGTTTTAAGCTGTTTAGCTTCATGAAAATCAGGTGGAGAATATGAAGGAAAAAAGGTGTCATTATCTTGCCTGTTCATGATAGAATCTCCAGAAAATAAATTTTTATTTTTTTTATCAAGAATACCAATCGAATCCATGGTATGACCGAATAGATTTATAATTTCTAATTCTAAACCATTTAAATTTAAAATTTCTCCATTTTTTAATCCAGTGACATCTTCCACGGGAGGTTCTTTTATCTTAAAGATATCATTTATTTTTTCAGGATTCTTTAAATTATCGATTGCGTTTTCCGATGCTAAAATTTCCACATCTACTTCTTTTATCATCTTTCTTGTTTTTGTTGCCCCAGATATATGGTCACAATGAGAATGGGTTAATAGTATTTTATGAATAGGATATAATCCGAAATCTTGTAAGTTCTTTAAAAATTTTCTCACATAAGATCCTTGAGGAGAATCAATCATCAATCGTTCTCCATCATTTTCAATTAGATAAACAGAAATAAAATGAGGGATGTTTATGTATTTTCCATCAAAAAGATAGGTGTTTTCATTAATCCTACCATCTTTTTCTATAAAAACCATTTTTGGATCTTCTCAATGTAATTAAAATCATTTTTAAATAGAATTATCGTTTTATAAATATAACTTTTTTTTATGTTACAAAGAATATCAGTTCCTTATTTCAATAAATTATAACCAAGAATTTAAAAAAGACTTTACCACCAACCGAAATTGAGATTCAATTATTGATGGAAAAAGTAGATTCTCTTAATATTAGATAATTAGAGATTTTATCTGGTGAATAAAGAGGAGAACTATTAGATAAAATAATTGATAAAGAATTATCAATGACAAAGAAATTTCCTAAACTACTATACAAAACTCCGATTTAATAATTATATGAACTAAACAGTGAATTTGTATTAATTTACATTTATGTCAGAATAATTTGCTTTAAAACCCAAAAGTTTTATTATTTTACCTATTTTTGGTATTAAACTCTTTTCTTATTCTGGATCTTAGATAAAATGTATTTTTTTGAATTTTATAAATAATATAGAAAAAATAAAAAAGTTATTAAAAAAATCAAAAGTATTTAATAATTTTATACCTTTATTGGCAATTTACGAGAGTAAAATAAGAAGAAGCTTTATAAATTATGGTTAGCTTTTTGCATACTATAACAATTTTTTACTGTCCTAAAGTGCCTAATACGGGAGTAAAAAAGAGAAAACATTTTAATAAATAAATATATGTTTAAGGAAAAAAAACAAAATCGAGCAAGAAGAAATGACGCAACGAAAATATATACCTGAAGTTGATAAAGAATGGTCCGATATATCATACAAATGGAGAAGAGTTTTACCAAAAGAGAGAAACCGTCCTCCATCTCCAGTACAAATGGAATATAAAGAAGAAATTCTAAATGAATTACTTGATCGTTCCAATAAATTTATCAATGATGTCATAAAGGAAACGAAATTAGATGCAACGGGTCATGCAAAACTAATCACTACGGATAAAATTGTAATTGATCCTCGAGTAAGATGGAAATGTAGAATTCCCATTTGTTTTGGTTATGGAATGACTCTTAATTGTCCCCCTCATTCTCCAACAGCAGAAGATATGAGAGAAATTGTTAGTTGCTATAAACATGCAATTTTAGTTACAGTATATCCCCCCGTTAAAAATCATGTATTTCCAAGTATCTTGACTGGAGTTCATGGAGACGTGGATACAGTAAATAAAATGGTATCATTAATCGAAGCTGAAGCTACCTATTTAGGATACTATCTCGCTATGGGTTTTAAAGGAGGACCATGCTTAGGTTGTGGTTTCTTATCCCCTGAATACATAAAAGATTTAATGGGACAAAAACAACTACCTGCTTGTCCTGCTCTCAAAGGTGAAATGTGTCGTCAATATTTAAGAGCCAGACCCGCATTAGAGGCATGTGGAGTGGATGTATTTGCCACGATAATGAAATGTGGAGAAAAGCCACCTTATGTAATAAATCCTGAACATTCAGAAAAAGGAGTTCCTTATGTTGGATGGCATGGAATTGTTTTAGTAGTATAAAGAAAAATTAAAAATTTTTGGAGGTGTTTAGTTTAATGGAAAATGTGATAGCCAAAAGTGAAATTGAAAATAAAGAATCTTATATCGATAAGATAATTCAAGCTGTAACTTCACTTGATTTTTATTCCATGAAGATAACGATTAAAAAAGCAATAGAAGCAGGAATCTCAACCATAGATATTATCACAGAGGGAGTATTAATAGGTCTTGAAGAGTCTGGAGAAATGGGTCTTATTTTAGCAGCTGACGTGCTTGATGAAGAAACACTAGCTATTGATGAAGAAGAGAGAATAAAGTTAGCAAAATCTCGAAACTATTCTGGTAAAGTAGTTATTGGAACGATGCAGGGTGATATTCATGATCTTGGGAAAAGTATTATAATCGCTTTAATGCGTTCTTATGGCATGGATATAATTGATCTTGGTGTTGATGTCAAACCTGAAATATTTGTAGGAGCTGCTAAAAGGGATGATGTTAAAGTAATAGGAATATCTTACCTCTTATCTTCCGTCGAACCTTCAGTAAAAAAAACAATGACACTATTAAAAAATGGAGATTTAGAAAGTAAAGTGAAAGTTATATTAGGTGGTGCTGCAGCATCAGCAGAAATGATGATGGAGACAAAAGCAGATGGATATGCAGAAGACGCAATACAAGGTATTTCAATTATTGATAAATGGTTAAGATCATAATTCTCAATAATTTTTAAAATTTTTATCAAATCTCATTTTTTTAAAATTACGAGAATATATACAAAACAAGGTGTTTAAAAATCGAAAAACAAAGGTTTACACTTATTTTAGAACCAATTTCAAAAAGAATTAATGTTTTAGAAGGCTCAACGATATATGAGTCATTAATAGCTCTTAACATCCCAATCGGGGCCTTCTGTGCAGGCAAAGGCACTTGTGGGAAATGCTTGATTCGAATTGTCGATCCATATCCACGAATTTCAAAACCATCTGATAAAGAAAAAAAAATATTAGATGAAAAAAAATTATCGAAAGGTTATAGATTAGCGTGCCAGGTTAAAATATTAGGAAATTTAAGAGTATTTCTCACCGATTCATTAATGACAAAAGGCTCCAAAATTTTAGTTGATGTAGATTTATCAAATTTGGGTATAAAGAATTCTAAAAAATTACAACCAATAATCACTTCAAAATTATGTAATGTATCTTTGCCGGATTTGAATAATCCTAAAAATGATTTAACATCAGTAATAGAGAGTATTGTTAAGAATGATAACAATTTTTTCTTTCAAGAAAGATCTTCTAATTTTCAAATAAATGATATTTTGTATAATTTTTGTTCAGATTTATCAAAAAAAATAAGACAAGAAGATGGAACGGTATCAATTCATTTCAAGAAAGATTTAATAAATAACACTTGGATGGTTTTTGATATTGATCCTGGCAATAATATAGATAAGACTTTTGGATTAGCCGTTGATATTGGCACTACTACTATTGTAGGATATCTTATTTACTTAAAAACGGGTGAAATTGCTGCTATTTCTGCCATGCTGAATCCTCAAGTAGCAATTGGTGAGGATATAATCTCTAGAATTTCATATATCGTTAAAAATAATGGAATTGGGAGAGCAAAAAATTTAGTGGTCAACGCAATCAATCAAATCATTGAGGACTGTTGTAATAAAGCAAATATTCCAAACTCATGTGTAAAAGATATTTCTATTGTTGGAAATACTGGAATGCATCATATCTTTTTTGGAATGAATCCTGAATTTTTATCATTATCGCCTTACGTTCCTGTTTTTAAAGTTCCTATTAATATAAGTGCGACAGTAGCAGGATTAAATTGTATTCCTAATGCTAATGTTTACTCCCCCCCAATTATTGCGGGATATGTCGGAACAGATACAATAGGTTGTATAATATCCTCAAAAATCTATAACTATGAAAAATATTCTCTATTGATTGATATCGGAACTAATGGTGAACTTGTACTAGGTAATAAAGAAGGATTGGTAACTGGTTCGTGTGCTGCCGGTTCTGCATTGGAAGGGGCACATATATTACATGGGATGAGAGCTTCCGAAGGTGCAATAGAATCGGTTATAATAGATAGAGAAACATTAGAGCCAACAATTGAAGTAATAGGGAATGTCTCACCATTAGGGCTATGTGGATCTGGACTGATTGATATCATTGCTGAGATGTTAAGATCGAAAATCATAACACGTGCTGGATTATTTAACTTTAGATCTGAAAAGATAATGAGTAATCGCCGTTTAATAAAAAAGGAAGATGGATACCATTATGTAATCTATAAAACTGAATGGGATGATGAAAAGCTTGATTCAAATAAAAAAGAAAAAAAAATTAATGAGATCACCATTTCTCAAAAAGATATAAATCAACTTCAATTCGCAAAAGCAGCTTTTTTATCCGCTGCAAATTTATTATTAAATTTGGATAACAAAACAAACGAAACTCCCGAACAGGTAATTTTAGCAGGTGGATTTGGGACTTATATTAATAAAGAGAATGCTGCATTTATAGGATTATTTCCAGAAGTTGATAAAGGGAATATATATCAGATTGGAAATGCGGCAGGTAGAGGCGCGCAACTATTTATTACAGATTATGAACAAAGAGAAATTGCTGATCGAATCGCGCATGATATCCGATACCAAGAAATCGCAAGTAATCCATTATTTCAAAAAGAATATAAATTTTCTCTCTATTTTCCACATTATGACATTGAACGGTTCCCTAGTTTGAAAGAAGAATTTAAAGATATACCCTAGTAAAAAATAAAAATGAGTAAACCTTTTTTTACTCCAGTATTTATTTATTTACAATAGTATTAATTAGGGTAGCAAAATTATCATGAAAACTGGGAAAGGAAGGATTAGCAAGAAAAAAAGCGGAAATCGGGGTTATGACAGTTACTGGGTCTATTTACCCAGTAAAATAGCGAAAGATGTGGATTTTCCCTTTAGAGATAAAGAAGAAGTTATTATTGAATTAAAAGGAGAGCATTTAGAAATAAGAAGAATCTATGATCTTAGTGAAATAACAAGATCATATGGCATTGAAGATGCTACACTTCCAAAAGTTATAGAAAGTAAGGCACTTTTAAATAAGGACAAACCTTTAATTTATTTCCGAGACGAGATATATAGTTATCAAGAAACAAATGAGATTTCCAATCAAATTGCTAATGGACTAATAAAAGTTATTAAAAAATTAAAATTAAAAAATCCAAATATATCTGTGTTGCTACCAAATTGTCCATATTTCATATTTTGTTGGTTTGGAGTGGCAAAAACCGGCAATGTAATTGTCCCTGTAAGCTATATTTTTGATAAGGATATCATAGAATTTATTTTGAGAAATAGCAATTCTGAGCTATTGATTATTGATCATAGCTATTATGAAAAAATAAAAGATATTTTTAAGGACTTAAAGAAAATAAGTAAGATTTTCTTATATAATGCCCCAAAAAATTATGAATTCGATGTAAGATGCGCAGATTTTAACACTCTTATCTCAGATAATTATCAGAATCCAGATATTAATATTAATAGTTTACATCCACTTGAAATTAGTTATACTTCAGCAACTACCGGAAAACCTAAAGGTGTATTATATAGAAATTATTATTCATTATCAGGTATTAGTGTAGGAAGACCTCTAGAAGAATTGGGATTTGGTGCAAGAATTAACAAAATGTATTGCCCTTTACCTTTATTTCAAGGATTAGAAAGATATTTCTTGATTCTTCCTATTCTATTCTATGATGGAGCAATAATTATCGCTGAAAATTTTGATATCTCTACTTTTTGGGATGATCTCGAAAAATATGAAGCTGATGCCTTTTGTTATTATGGTGCAATTTTAACTGCTTTAGTCAATCAATCCCCTTCAAGCATGGACAGAAAGCATGCAATTAAATATGCTATTGGTGCTGGTGCGGGGAAAAAAATCTGGGAAATATTCGAACGAAGATTTGGAATTCAAATGATAGAAATGTGGGCCTTGGTTGAAGCGATTGGATTCACCGTAAATAGTGTGGGTTCTAAAGGGGGTAAATTAGGATCTGTAGGCAAACCTGCTCGAGGCGTGCAAATAAGAATCGTGGACTCTGAAGGCAACGCATTACCTCCCGGAAGAGATAACGTAGGAGAAATATGCGCAAGAACGAAATTACCCTTTGAACTTGAATACTATAACTTGCAAGAGGAGACTTTTACTCGAAAAGGAGAAGATAGATGGGTATATACAGGTGATTTTGGTTATATGGATCATGAGGGATATCTATATTATTTGGGAAGAAAATCAGATAGGATACAAAGGGGAGATGATGTTTTTTTTGCGATAGATGTAGAAATTGTAGCCAATTCCCATCCTTTAATTGTTGAAAGTACCGTTTTTGAGGTTAATGGACACGATACCGATGAAAAAGAATTAAAAATATGTGCTGTTTCACATAATGGTTCTTTAATTACTCCAAAAGATTTCCAAGCATTTCTGATGAAAAATTTGGCATATTTCATGGTTCCGAGATATATAGAATTTAGAGAATCTTT
>CAZRIR010000103.1:0-2523 GCA_964600195.1 uncultured archaeon
ATTCAAAATTATGTGAAATGAATAAATAGAAAATATATAATTTGGTTATAGCTTTAAGCAGTTATTTTATATTTGCATTCCATAGGATTACATTTTGATAGATTTTTGAAATAGTTGTCCTCCCTCAAGTAAATATTATTTGTGTCGGACTCTATCATTATTTTATCATTTTAGATTGTAAAATATTAATATGTTATTATTTCAATCCCTTTAATTCGTTCAAAATGCTTAATATTTCTCGTAATTATTTGTTTAATACCATTTGTTAACATAATTCCCGCAATTAGAATGTCATTATCATCTATTCTCTGGCCTTGCGACTCTAATTTATCATAAATCTTTGCTGCTTTTTCTGCTTCCATAAATCCTAATGAAAAAATTTCCATGATACTAATAAATTCCAACCAAGGTTTATAGAGTTGTTTATATCTTTGTTCTGAGATCTTACGCTTTGTTCTTTCAAATCCGATATTCATTTCATAGACTGTAATTGCTGTAATATGAATGAGATCATCTTGTTCTTCAATTTTATTTTTGATTTCATTATTACCACTTAGATAATCGATGCAAGCAGAAGTATCTAAAAGAATCATTTTAAATCCTCTAAAGTTGATTTATTCCAGCTCCTGCCTTTACGAATTGTTAAATCTGACCAAATTTCTTTTTCTTTTTCTGAAAGTTTCCAAGCTCCAAAGGATTTTTCAAGATTATTTTTTTGAATCTTTAAGAGCCTTAAGAATAGTTCGGAAAAGCTCTCATCTTCACGCTTTATTTTTAGGAGTTTGTTATATACATCCTCAGTAATGCTAATATTCTTTGAAGTCATTATGTGTGCACATATACATGCACATATTTATGATTATCCCTTATAATCATTCAAAAAATTCTTTTAGATATGAATGTTATGAGGCTTCAATTTGATGTATTTGGCAAAACTATTCAGGTTTTATTAACCTTAGCATCTCATTTCCGCCTCGAATGAATTCATAATCAATCCTTTCGATTGACCATTCAACATCATTAAGGTCTAAATATTCTAAGATATCATCAAGATAAATAGATTTTTTACCATATAGATTGAGAAGGGGAAACATGCGAATTTCGTTTGAAGTTATCCTTAGCATCTCCTTGATTGTTTCTTCATGAAAACTATAGTCAAAAATGTGGTCATAAAGAAATAGAAGGTGAGAAGATATCACGATATCAAATTGGTTATTAATAAATGAAGTTTTTGGCATGCTCTCCGATATATAAAACACATTCCTATTATTTCTATAATGTATAATGAATCTCTTGTAAGCGTCTTCTCTTTGCTTCTTTAAATGTTCCTTGCTTTTAAATATGTTCCAAACATACAAGTGTTCTACGCCATCAAGTTCCTTAATTATTAAATCTATGTCTTGTTCGCACTTTATCTCAAGTTCTTTAGCATCATGGTCATAAATCGGATCCATTGCCATTACATTCATTCCTACATCTTGAGCCTCAGCACAAAAAGAACTGACTCCAGAACCTACATCCAAGATTTTGACATGATTTGAATTAAAATCACGCAACCTGAAGATCTTATCATATTCTTCAAATGTCCTTCCAATTAGTGCAACTTTATTTAGGTTGATTCTCTCTTTCATTTCGTCATTTCCTACAGTTCTAAAAAGTTCTTCAGTATTTGCATTCCATGTGGCTTCATCTTTATTGATTCAGGATGAAATTGAACCCCCTCAACGGGAAATTCTTTATGACGAACTGCCATTATTGTCCCATCGTCAGCAGTCGCACTGATCTTGAGGGCTTGAGGTAAAATGTCCCCTTTGGCAGCAAGCGAGTGATATCGTATTACTTGTAATGGATTGGGAATGTTTTTAAAAATTGTTTCTTGATCGTGGAAGATTTTAGATTCTTTTCCATGCATTGGTCCAACCTTTGCTAATCCGACATATTCTTCATCTGGATATTCTCCAAACGCTTCAACCATTGCTTGGTGTCCTAAGCATATTCCTAAAATAGGAACTTTATCATAATATTCCTTGATAATTGGGATTACTGTTCCAGAATCATATTTAGGATGTCCAGGACCAGGTGAAATAATTATTTTATCTGGATTATATTGCTTAACTTTATCAAGAGAAATATTATTATCTTCAACAACAATTTCTGCATTTGGAGCTAATTGACAGAAATAATTTACCAAGTTATATACAAAGCTGTCATAATTGTTAATAAAAAGAATATTCAATTCTCCCTTACCTCCGCTATTTTAATTGATTTTAATATGCTATATAGTTTATTATACGTCTCCCGAAATTCATCTTCAGGTTGGCTGTCTGCAACTATACCTCCACCCGCTTGAGCAAAGAATTTATTTCCCTTTCCAAATAAAGTCCTTATCGCAATGGCCATTGCAAGGTCACCATTAAAACTGAAATATCCGATTCCACCTCCATAAATTGAGCGATTTTCTGTTTCTAATTCTTGAATTATTTGCATGGCTCTCAATTTAGGTGCTCCCGATAATGTACCGGC
>CAZRIR010000103.1:2623-7418 GCA_964600195.1 uncultured archaeon
ATGATTTTTACATCCTCAAAATGGATATTATACATGTATTGAGAGGGATTTAACACTCTGAGCACTTCATAAATCGCCATCGGGTCAACCTTACTTTCGATATATAGTCTGCGGGATATAACAGCTTGTATGATATCCCCTGCATAGATATGCTCCTTCGTTTTTTCAACCATGCGAGCATGAGCAGATTGAGATGTATTGGATCGAAAGCCAGACTCATCAATTTCATCAATATCCAAAGAAAATTCTTTCTTTTTATCTCGACTGTTATTCCGATTAAATAGACTTAATTGATATCTAATGTCTTTATCCTTGGAATAATCATCGATGCTATTATCAATCATGAAAAGCGCGTTAGACTTATGAGAATAAACAAGCACCTTGGTATACAAACCCATGAGAATGTCCGGAAAATCGCTGGTTGATTTATATCCAACATAAGGTGAAACCACGTCATAACCAATGTATCCAAGCATTCCACCATAGAAAATATTTCTCGGAAATAATTCCGTAAACGGAAGGTTTGAATAGGGCGTGAGGTGACTGAGGGTGTCTAAAGCGACCATGTTATATTTCACATTATCTTTAAATGGAAGTGGATTATGCGGTCTTTCCGCTGCCGGATCTTTTGATTCCACGTATGATTTAATGGATTCTCCTCGCGCGGTAGTAATATCAAAAATCTTAAAATTTTCTCTATTAATTTCAAGCATGAAATCTGGTTTTAATGCGATAAAACTATATAGCGTTTCATTGGTGTTTGCTGAAGAGGATTCCAATAGTGCATGTTTCGTTAAACCATACTTTTCTACTAAGTACTTGTAGAATCCAAAAATGTCCTCTAATTCTCCAATTTTTTCAATATGAATGTCAAATTCCATATTACATTCCCTCTTTTATCGAATTATTTATACTGGAAATAAATTTCACCATTTCTTCTTCCATCATTTTGTAATCATCCAGATTCTTCTTTATGATATTTATGACAGCGGAGCCAATTATGATCCCATCAGCTCCAGCATTAATGATTGCTGTAGCATGTTCAGGCCGAGAAATACCAAATCCAACGAAAACAGGAAGAACTTGTTTTATTTTACTTTTCACCCTTTTAATAGTGTCTTTAGTAATTTGAGCAACACTTTCTCTTGCACCCGTTACACCCATTACTGAGATGAGATAGATAAATCCTTTAGCTACTTTTAAAATTTTTTCTAATCTTTCTTCAGTCGTCGATGGTGCGATTAAAAATATAAGGCAAATATCATGCTTCTCACAAACTTTCAACGTTAAATCCGCTTCTTCAATCGGGAGATCTCCTATAACAATACCATCGACACCACTTTCTTTCAATGCCTTGAACGTCATGTCTAAAGATTTTTCAATTGTCTCCGCTCCTTGAATTAGAATATTATAATAGGTTAAGATTACGATTGGTTTTTCTGTTTCAGTTCTAATTTCTTTAATCGCTTCGAGCGCTACTTTTGTATTAATTCCCGCTTCAAAGGCTCTCTGGTTTGCTTCTTGAATCGTAGGACCATCTGCGATAGGGTCTGAGAAGGGAACCCCTATTTCAAGTATATCCAAATGTGGTTCAATCACCTTAACTAATTTCTTAAATTGGTCTATATTTGGGTCTCCCGCTGTTAAAAACGGCATGAAATACTTAAATTTATTATCATGATCATTTTCAAATAATTTTATTATCCGATTCTTTTCCATTTTTTTCAACTTTTTTTTCTTTTTTATAATATTTTAAATTTCTTTATTATTTTAATCAAAAAATTAATAATTATGTGTTAAATTAGAATTCCTTCTGAATCTTTCATGCGTTATAAGCTAGAGAAATTCTATATATCAAAATAAGACCGTTGCGCACGTTCTATGCGTGCCAACTCCAAACCCAAAACCAAGTTAATTTATTTAAACCAGATATGATTTTTTTTGTCATATATACCTTCAACTTGATTTGTTCTTGTAGAAATTAAGGTTAGATTATATTTATATTTTGCCTAATTGTTGATTAAATACTGCTAATAAAATACTTCCCATTAAAAGATATTTTTTAGTTTATTAGCTATTTTCTCTTAAAAGAGTTTTTTGATAAGCACGGAATTAACTCCCTATTCATAAATATAAACATGATAAGATTTTAAATCAATACTTAATTTTTATTGTTTTGACCCAATCAAGAGCTTTCTCCACATGTTCTATTGTAATTTTTTTTTCATTGGAAAGTTCAAGACCTTTTCGTGTCACATGTTTGACCAAAGCTTCAAGGTAAAGAGATAAATGTCCTACTGATTCTCTATCAACCATTATTGCTCCATTATCTTTAAACAATCTGTATAATTCATTCCAATCAAAATATTCGCTTTGAGTACGAAATTTTTCTTTCCATTGTTGATCAATTTCTTTTAAAACCTCTTCGCTCAAGAGTGGAGAAAAACCAAAGTTTTGCAATTCTTCCTTGTTACAGTCTGGGCATAAAATGTTACCATTTTGTAAAAAATAATTAACGTCATGGTTTTCATTTCCACATGTGGAATTTTCGTGAATATATTTTATTTCTCCTATCACATCAAATTCAGGAATGTAATAATAATCACTCTTGGTAAATTTTCCATAATCTCCCTCATCTACTACATTTAACCCATCAACAGGTGGACCTTTAATATCAAAAGTGAATTGTTGATCTGTATCAACATAATATGCATCTTCCCGTTTAACTATATACGTGTCAAAATTATACGGGGTTTGAATAAAAACAGGAATGTCCTGGTCTATATCACTTTTACTTGTTCTTAATAAATTTTTGTAGATTGGTTTATATCGATCTGCTTTATCATACTCAGCTTCTCCGTTTAAATGTTCAATTATGTTAAGAACATAATATCCCGCTAATTCGATCACGGTATCAAACTCTTCAAGAGAAACTAAAAAGCTTGCCGTGCTGCTATTACTAACAAATCCCAGTCTTATTCTCAAATTTAAAAAATCCTTATTATATCATTCAAATTTTACTATTTAACATTATCGATCATTTTATTGGAAATTTGCATCGATTTAAGCTCTATAGACTTGCAAATAGGACATATTATCCGCCCATCTTTTAATATAAGATAATAGAAATGCTTATTCCTGCAAGTTTTTTTATCTGGCCCAATCTCTTCTTTTCCTAATACATCATACTTTGGGAGATAATAAAAGTCTAGATCTGGTTCTTGGCCACCATCAATCCAGTCTTTATATGGTTTTTTAAACTCTTTAAGTTCATATTCATTATAAGTTTCAAAATAGAATCCATCCTTGATTTTTACTATATAAGTACCATAACCTCGATCAATTTTATAATATACAGAGATATTAGGGTCTAACCCCATTTTTCTAGCATTTACTAAATTTGCTAAATATTCTTCATATTCAATTACATCTTGATTTCTAAAATTCTCTTTTTCTTCTTTAATAATCATCTGAAGGCTATGAATGGCTAATTCAAAAACATCTTTATACACTTCAAATGATACTATTGTACTGGAACTACTGCTATTGCTTACATAACATAATTTTATTTTCATCATTTTACACCTCATGATGTGGACATGTTCTGCAATTCAATTCGTTTTTGTGTGCAGTTGTTAATAAATTTTTTCTCCAATCAATCATTTTAGGATGAAACCAAACATTTTTCATAAAGTCTTGACATCCTAATACATCAAAATATGGGATATTCGGTTCATTTTCAAGAAAAGAGCAGAAATAGGAGATCCCTTTTACATTTATATAAAAAGAAAATAATCCCGATTCACAGGGCTCGACTAAGGTTTCAAATTGTTTATATTGAGGATGATTCTTAATGCAACTTAAAAACTTAAAGGCAGAACAAGAATCCATTCCGATAGAAATGTTGTGAATTAAGCTATAATCCACTAATTCTTTAAACTTATCTTCGGGTAAAGAATGAAATTGATTACCGCGCCCTTTACGTTTATAAGCTAAAAGGATGATTGCATTTAATTTTTTCAAGCGAGGATCTTCCAGTTTATCTTTTATCACTTCATTACAAGATTGAAATGTCTCTAATGCGGTGAGCTGATGAATATTTACTTGTTTTAAGGGATTATCATTGATGTCTATGCGTTCTGTTAGTTTTTGTACCGCATCATAACATGTATCTTTATCGTAATTAGAAACCGCTACCGCGCCACATAAAGATGCTAATTTATCTGCATATTTATTGGTAATATTCCATCCATTTACCGTGACATTAGGAACTACTTTGTTATGCTCATTAACACGACAATATTTAAAAATTTTGAATAAATCGGGATTGGAGTCAATATCTCCAATTCCAAATGCAATTTGGGTTAAATTTTTAGGGAGTTTATTAAATATAGTTTTGAAGGTATCCAAGGACATGTTTTCTCCTTTTCGAGTATTAGATTTATAACACCATGGACAAGGTTTTCTATCAATACCAGAGCAGATGGTACTAACTTCTATGTCTAATAATTCTGGGCCTAATGGAGAAAATGCAGGATCGTCCTGGAGCATGTTTCCCCATCGAATAAATAGCCCCGTATCAAAATGAAAATCATAATTATAATCTTTAGTCCTGACTCGCTTAATCATGCTTGTAGTTATTCATCCTTTATTATTTGAAATTCTTTATAGGATCTTTTCTCACATTCCAGACAGATTAACCTCCCATCTGGTAATTCCACACCTTCATACCAAGAATCATGATGTTTTGTCTTACAAGGAGTATTCTCATCATAAACCCGAACAAATCTCCCCA
>CAZRIR010000104.1:0-7415 GCA_964600195.1 uncultured archaeon
AGGTTTTTTTATTGCTGAACTATTAAATCCTATTATAGGACAACCACTCGATTTATTCATACCTTATGTAATCATCAGCGGAAGCATGTTTATTATTGGAAGTAGATATTTCATTAAATTCCTGAAAACATATCCAAAAGTTGTTTAGGTGAATTATAATAGAAGATAAGGATATAAAATCTAAGGAAGCCGTATTTCAGGCAAAAGAAATAGATAAGCTCATACATGAACCTGCCCGCTTATCGATTATTGCCGTGTTATACGTGGTTGACCAAGCAGATTTTGTAGCACTTAGAACTCAAACAGGACTGAGCGATGGGAATTTGTCTGCTCATTTGTCTAAACTTGAAGATGCAGGATACGTGGAAGTTGAAAAAAAAAAGAAAGCAAAAAAGATTTTGACGATGCTAAGACTTTCGGAGACGGGAAGGAAAGCCTTCGATGATTATCGTAAAAAAATGACTCGCGTTCTATCTGGACTAAACGGAGAATAAAAATAGGTATTGATTGCTAATAATCTCTATTCTAACGATTGCTTATATTTTTTAAAATTTAGAACACTGAATTTTTAAATTGTAAAAAATTAAACTTCATCTTCTAATTATTGCCTTTCTTTGTAATATTGGAATAGTTCAATGAGATTTCCTGATGGATCTTGAAGTAGAATTTGCTTGCCACTTACACCTACTACTATTTCATTACGAAATTTACATCCTGCTAATTTAAGTTTTTGTATTTCAGCATCGAGATCTTCTACTTCAATTTCAAATCGGTTCCAACCTCCAGGAGTTTGTATTGCTCCATCGGGCATTTTATAACCTCCTCCTTCTCGTTCACTAGGCTTACTTAAGAGTAATATTAAATTATCCCTTGATATAATTGCAAATTCCAATGCGGGATGCAATATTAACTTAAAATCAAGCATCTTTGTATAAAAATTAATAGCTTCATCTACATCATCTACAATATATCTTATACTAACTTTTTTTACAGATTGGCCTTTATTATTTTGAGACATATTTTTTCCTGATTTATATATTAAATTTAATATTAAGCTAATTTTCAAGTACTTAATTGAATTTATAAAGTTATTTCATATAATTATGAACCGGTTTAAATTTTTAAATTTTCTATTAAACTGAAATTGAATAAGAAATTAAAGAAAAACAAGAAATAATCAAGATTTAAGATACATAAGAAAATTCCTTGTTTTTGAAGATAATAAATTTAAATATTAAAATTGTAATTCCTTTTTTATGGAATAATTATTGAATGATCTTCCTTTATCCTATCAAGAACGATTTCGGTCTTTATTTCCTCGACACCGGGTAATTTTCTGAGTTTTCCAATTACACTCATAGCTTGTTCATGGCCAAGACATTTAAACATGAGAAAAATGGGGTATTCTCCTGTCACGATATAAGCGTACATTATCTCATGAATTCCTTCAACTTGAGTTTTAATTTGTTCTAAAGGTTTGGTTGAATTTACGCGCAATGATGCTAAAACCATCTCACGATATCCCAATTTACTGCAATCAACGATTGCGGCATAATGTTTTATGAGATTCTCCTCTAATTTTTTAATACGCTCCCTAACGGCAGTTTGACTCTTTCCTGTTTTATGTGATATTTCCCTTATAGTCGTTTTAGCATCTTTTTGTAATAATTCTAAGATTTGTCTGTCAATTTTATCAAGGCTTTCAAAATTATTCATTACCATATTAAAATCCCTTTAGGTTTTTTAACTATTCTCTTTATTAATAAATAGTGTTTTTCACTATTATTTTTTTTCTTTTACTCCATAATATCTAATGATGTTATGATTTATAAATTTTTTTACTAATAACATTTAAATATTTAGAACTTTTATCTATACATAGGATCGTTTATAGTGATAAAAACTACGATCGAATTAAAAAATAAAAAAAAATGTTTAATAGATGAAAAAAATGGCAGATAAAACACTTGATGCAAAAGGGAAAAAATGCCCTATGCCTGTTCTAATGACAAAAAAGGAATTAAAAAAGTTAGCTGCGGGTCAAACACTCGAATTAATCGCGGATGATGTAGGAGCATTAAAAGATGTGCCAGCTCTTATAAAAAAAACCGGTGATGAAATTCTTGAGACTAATCAAAATGGCGATGTAATAACATTCATGATAAAAAAAGCTTAAAAATGAAATTTAAGAGGAATTTTTAGTATGACGTCGTATACATTTTTAGTTTGCACGGAACCATACAAATTTGAAGCAACAGATACATTGTTGAAATTATGTGAAGCTATAATCGAGAAAGGGAATACTATAAACGGCATTTTTACATTTGGCAGTGGTGTATATAATATCAAAAAAGATATAAGCACGGGTACTTCTACGAGAAATCTTCCAGAAAAACTGGAAAATTTTTGCGAAAAACACAAAATCACCGTCGCGGGGTGTAGTACTTGGGTAGGATTAACAGGTATAAACGAAGAAAATTTCATAAATACAGGAAGAGATGAAGGTCTGGGACAACTTTCGAATTGGGTCTCTGAATCTGATAAATTAATAGTATTTGGAGCAGGAGGATAAAAAAATGATAGAATCAGTCGTGATTATTTGTAATAAATCTCCAATAGGTAAAAATTCTGCGATAGAAGCAATTCGATTAGGTTCAGGGTTCATGGGATTAGGTGAAGAAATAGACTGTAAAATTGTATTGACAGGTGAAGCAGTTTTTTTAGTTAGTAAGTATGCGGACCCAACGGCAATAGGAATGGACTCATATGAAGAAGCTTTAGAAATGGCAGATCTATCAGATTTAGAATTAGATGTAATTGATACCAGCTTAATTGAAGTAGGTTTGACTAAGGAAGACCTAATTGATTATGATAACCTTAATATCATTGATGTAAATAGATTATCCGAAATAGTTGAAGAAGCGACTACTTGCTTCAGATTTTAAAGGAGGAGATTAAGAAAAATGTCAGATAACTTAAATATTGTATATTTATATGGTTACAGCCCAAATGATACAATTCACTTGGATACATTCACATCCTTAATTAAAAAGCAATCCATTAAAAATTTGAAAATAGGAATTATTTTAATACATGACGGAGTAATTGCTGCTTCTTCAAGTAAGAAACTAGATAATAGACTTATAGAGCTTTTAGAACTGCCTATTGAATTATATATGATGACTCCAGATATAAAGGCACGTGGAATTAGATTAGATTCTGTTAGAACAAATATAAAACCGATTGAATATAATGAATTAGTTGATATTTTAGATTCAGCAGAAAAAATAATATCTTGGATGTAATTTTAAAATTTTTTTTAAATAAAATTGGCGTATAGCCAAAAAAAATAATAAACAATACAAAAAATGTGAAAAAAATGGTAGAAACTGTAAATTTTATAGTAAAGGATAAATCTTTTGAAAAATTTGCAATGATGTTAATCCTGGGCACTACAGGAGATGCAATGGATGTTAAAATGAACTTTTTCTTTACTTTTTGGGGTTTATTTTTATTAAAAAAGAAAAACAAACCGAAGGTAGCCGGGATGCCCTTTCCCATGAAAGGAATGGCCGCAAAAATGTTTAAGAAGAAAATGAAAAATTTTGGAATTGAAGATCCATGGGGAATGATCAAAGAAGCAGTTGAAAATGGAAATATGAAACTCTATCCTTGTCAGATGACAATGGATATGATGGGAATCAAACGAGAACAATTACATGATTTCGTTGAAGATCCCGTTGGCGCCGCATCATTTTTAGAAATGAGTGAAGGTGGAAGAATTGTATCATTGTAATTTTTTTTTTATTTTATTTAAATAAATAAGGTGATTAAAATATCGGATGTTGAAGATAAAGAGAAAGAAGTAAGACAATTTAAAACTGATGATGATTTCGACCCTGAATTTTTTAAAGATATTGAAAGAAAAACAAATATTTGGTCGTGTATTCAATGTGGAACCTGCACGGCAAGTTGTGAAAGTGGTAGATGGACAGCCTTAAAGACTCGTAATATAATAAGAAAGATTGTACTTGGAGACCTTGAAGTTTTAAAAGATCCTGACATTTGGCTTTGTACCACATGTTATCAATGTTATGAACGATGTCCTCGGGATGTTCGCCCGACGGATGCTATAATGGAATTGAGAAATTATGCTACAAAATTAGGAAATATTAGCCCCAATCATAGAGCAGTTGTAGGATATTTAAAAAAGACTGGACATGCAGTCCCAATTAATGATCAAATTAGAAAACAAAGGATTGAACTAGGATTAGAAGAACTCCCTCCGACATTATATAAGTATAAAGAAGAGGGAGATGATAAAGATTTAAAGAAGATTGAAGAAATAATGTTTGATTTACCTGAACCTAAAGAAAAAAAGGAGGAGAAGAAATAAAATGGCAAAAGACATGACTTTTGCATTCTTTTTAGGGTGTATAATGCCAAATAGATACCCTCAAATCGAGAAGGCAACAAAATTTGTTATGGATAAATTAGGATATGAACTTTTAGATATGGAACGAGCAGCTTGTTGTCCTGCTCCTGGAGTTTTTCGATCATTCAATAAAGTTGATTGGATGGTTCATGCTGCAAGAAATATCAGTATTGCCGAAAAAATGGATGCTGACATCCTTACTGTATGTAATGGATGTTTTGGAACTCTTCAAGAAGTGAATAAGCGTTTGAAAGAAGATGAAACCTTGAAAATTAAAGTAAATGAAAAATTGAGACAATTAGGAGATTATGAATTTAAAGGAACGATTGATGTTAGACATATTGGAGAAGTTTTAGGATATGATATTGGTCCTTGGGGAATTGAAGATTTAATTGTTAGAAAAGTGGATATAAAAGCAGCAGTTCATTATGGTTGTCATTTCTTGAAACCAACTAAAATTAGGGAAATTGCCAGTTCCGAAAAACCAACTCTTATCGAAGATTTTATTGAAGCATTTGGTGTGAAAGCACTTCCTTTTAAGGAACAATTAACATGTTGCGGTGCAGGAGGAGGAGTAAAAGCATATGATGGTAATGCAAGCATGACTATTTTCGGAGAAAAAATGAAAAATATTGATGAAGTAAAACCTGATATCATATTAGATATTTGTCCTTTCTGTCATCTCCAATTTGAGACAGGACAGGATTACTTAAATAAAAATAAAAATTGTAATTATGATTATCCAGTAGTTCATCTCTCCCAATTAACAGCATATTGTTTAGGCATGGATGAGAAATCCATAGGACTCGAATACCAAATGATGGGTAAGAAGTTTGAATTTGGTGGAGAAGAATTAACTGGAAAGGAGGCGGTATAGTTGACAGAAAAGGTTAAAACAAAATCAACAGATATAGGTAAAAGTCCTGAAGAGGAAGGAGAAGAACCAAGAATTGGCGTGTATGTATGTCACTGCGGACATAATATTGCAGGAACGGTAGATGTTGAAAAAGTTGCAGAATATGCTTCTAAATTACCTAATGTAGTAGAAGCTAAAGATTACATGTTCATGTGTTCAAAACCAGGTGTCCAACTCTTAAAAGATGCGATTAAAGAAAAAGGGGTTAATAAAACAGTTGTCGCTTCCTGCTCAAAAAATCAGCATGGAAGAACTTTTGCACGAACTATTGAAGAAATGGGATTAAACAAACACTTACATCAACAAGTTAATATCAGGGAATTTTGTAGTTGGGTTCATAAAAAGGATCATGAAAAAGCTACTGAAAAAGCAAAAAAATTAGTTGAAGCAGGAGTTAATAGAGCCAGAAAATTAGAAGAAGTTGAAACTAAGAAGATCCCCACAACCAAAGCTGCTTTAGTTATTGGTGGTGGTATAGCGGGATTACGTTCTACATTTGATATGGCGGAATTAGGAATTCCAGTCTATCTCGTGGAAAGAAATTCCACTATTGGTGGGCACATGACTCGTTTAAATAAAACATTTCCGACTAATGAATGCCCTCAATGTAGCATCTCACCTTTAACTAATGGTGTAGCAAATCACCCTTTAGTAGAACTATATACAAATGCTCAGGTTAAAAGTGTAGACGGTACAATGGGCAATTTTGAGGTCGAGATTGAAATTTCACCACGATATGTGAAAGATAATTGTACTTCATGTGGAGAATGTGCGGCAGCATGCCCCGTTGAAGTCCCATCTGAATGGGACAAGGGAATGTCAACAAGGGGCGCAATATATAAGGCATATCCACAAGCTATTCCTGCTACGTATGTGAGAGATAAAAAGACTTGTATTAATTGTAATACATGTATCAATGTCTGTCCTGTTCAAGCGGTTGATTTCTCGATGGAACCAGAAACTAAAAAGCTGAAAGTGGGTTCCATTGTTGTAGCAACTGGATATGAAGAATATGATCCTAGTGAAATTGATGCTTATCATTATGGACAAGAAGGTTATGAAAATGTAATAACGCAATTACAATTAGAACGAATCCTTGGTCCTACGTCAATGACGGGAAGTGAAGTACTTAGACCATCAGATGGAAAAATTCCTAAACATGTCGTGATGATTCAATGTGTCGGTAGTAGAAATGAGCAAGTTGGAAATAAATATTGTACAGGTGTTTGTTGTAAATTTGCAACTAAAAATTCAGGTATATTAAAAGAAATGTATCCTGATTCCGAAATATCTATATGTTATATAGACATGAGAACTCCTGGACTAAATTTTGAAGAATATTATAAAGATGCTCAAGAAAAAGGTGTGCGATTCATAAGAGGTCGTCCTTCTGAAATATTAAGAGATCCTATTTCAGGTGAATTATCTGTAATAGTTGAAGATACCTTAAGTCAGACACCATTGAGGTTAAAAGCAGATTTAGTTGTATTATCTGCAGCCATGATACCTCCCCAAGGAATAGGTCCACTTGGTTCTAAGCTCCAGATTTTACGTTCAAAAGAAGGATTCTTTAAAGAATTTCATATTAAAATGAATCCTACTGCCAGCAGCAAAGGTGGCGTTTATTTAGCAGGTACTATCCAAGGACCAAAAGATATTTCAGAAACAGTGGCACATGCAGGTAATGCGGCAGCTTTGGCTGCTCAACCTTTAGTGAAAGGATATATCGAAAAAGAAATGCTCATTCCTACAATTGATTATGATTTATGCATGGATTGTGGAATGTGTATAACTGCCTGTAATCCAGCAGCAATTAGCATGAATGAAAAAGGGCATCCTATAGTTAATGAAGTTGCTTGCCGCTCATGTGGAATGTGCATGCCTGCATGCCCAACAGGTGCAATTCAATTGCTAAATTTTAGAGATGATCAATTGTTAGATGAAATAGTTCCAATATCAGGTGGAGGTATAGTTTGCAATGAGTAATTGTGAAGTAAATCAATGTGAAGGCCAATATGAAAATATTGTCGTGTTCATGTGTAATGAATGCGGTCAAGGCTCTGC
>CAZRIR010000105.1:0-7356 GCA_964600195.1 uncultured archaeon
TAGCTCCAAGCTAACTTGTTCACTAATATTGACCATTCAAGCAATATAATATTGGTCTTTTTTGCTATGTGTGCTATGAGATAATCTCCTTCGCTAGTAATGGATCCCACTATGTTTCCCATATCATTTACTATGTTCTTGGCAGCAAGTTGTATGGAGTCATTTTTTATGATAGCATATCGATTCCCTTGATAAAATATTGCTTTATCCTTATTATTCCAATCAGAAAGGAGTTTTTTTGCCTCTACTAATGAAAATTCAAGCTCCCCTTCTTGAAAAAGGATTTTTCCCTCATCATTGAGGAGATATACTTCTTCCACACCCTCATATTGTTGTAAATCATTAACAATTCTATTAAATTTTTTCTCATCCAAGAGTACATCAATTCTTTTTATCTAAAACGTGAATCAGAGCGGTATATACATGTCGTTAAATGAATTATTTCCAAGCAATTTTATTTATTAAAACGGACCATTCCAAAATCATCCCTTCATCTTTTGTATGAGCAACTAGATAATCTCCATCTTTAGTTATGGATCCTACCACGTTTCCCTTTCCTTGGGCAATATTTTTACCAGCTAATTGAATTTCATCATTTTTTAAAATAGCAAACCTTGAACCTTGAAACATGAGGGCATTCTCTTTGTCAGTCCATGTCTTAATGATTCCTTTAGCTTCTTCGGTGGATAAATTAAAATCTCCAGATTTATATTTTATATTCCCTTCTTTATCTAAGAGAAAGATTTCTTCAACAGCTTCATTATTTTTCAATTCTTTTGAAACTTCATTAAATTTCTGCTCGTCCATATCAATCATCAATCATAAATATTATATTTCATAACAAAAAAATACCTCAATTTAAATCTTTTTAATGACCATTATTCAGAATCTTACCTCAGTCACAATTTTTTTACATTTTAAATGATTTGATCCTATCAGTAGTATTAATGAAAAATTGGTTTTCGAACATGGTTAAAAAAATAGTGCTATATGATAAATTTTCAAATTTTACATCAGAAAAGGAACAAAAAGATCTCAGATATAATTATCTAAAATATTTAAAGGAACATGTAAAAGGTTTTAGCAAGACTAGTCTAAAAATCATTAAATTAAGAAACTTCGACAAGAGATTTGAAATTGAAATTAGTAGCCCTGATGAGAGATTCATGGTTAATCTCTTAAAAAAAGAAGTAGGGCTGATAACAAATTTTAATGATGTTAAAGTAGGACAGGAATATAAAGGTTCAATGATCGATGTTGGAAGGGTGGGTTTCGGAATATTTGTTGATTGTGGAATTTTAAATCCAAAAGTAGACGTCTTGATTAATTTGGTAACATTAAGGGACCAATTATGCCAGGGAAATGAAAAATCAACGCGGGAAATCATCAAAGCGTACAATTTTATAGATAACTTTCCATTAGTTATAAAAACAACAGGTATAGATTCGAATAATAACACCATTAAAGGTGAAATAGCGAAAACTAGCTTGGATTTGCTGAATAAAATAACCGATGAGAAAATAGAAGGAATTTTTGCGAATGGTGCTACAAAAAATCAATTAAAAAAAGCATTAATTAAAACAGGACATCTTCGAGATATCATCACTATTAAACGATATGGCTTCTTGGATAATATCGTGCTCTTTAAAGAAAATACCAACGCTCCTGGAATAATTGCAAATATTGGAAAGTATTTGACAAGGTGCAAGTTGGTAGCTTTACGATATCAAAATATTAGCAAATTAACGGAATGATGATATAAGTCTAAAAATTATAGTGAATATTCTAAGAAACTTGCGTCACTTTTTTTATTTTATAATACATGTTCTTTTTATTTTCCTGACTTCCAATAAGTTCAAAACCAATTTCTCTAAGCTTTACATCCACTTCTAAATAATCCAAAATAATTTTTTTCTCAATATTATCAATCATCAGTTAATACTTGCACTATATACTATTTAAATTTTCTATTTATATTCACTATAGTAATATATTGGATAGAATTTGAGGTGAATTCAAAGATTTTTTTAAAGTTTATTGTGATATCTGATGATTCCGTCTAATTAAGAAATAATTCTGAATATTTTTTAAAAATAGTAGTGTAGTGAACCCTAATATTAGCTGAGATCCTTGCACAAAATTGGATTTCATAAAGATTTTTGTTAATCTTTTAAGTTTTAATATATTTGAAGCTTAGATTTAAAAGATAGTTATAGTGAGCCCGGGGAGGATTGAACTCCCGACCTTCGCGGTGTAAGCGCGACGTATATCACTTATTTTCTTTATATAAAATAAGACATAACCACTAGACCACGGGCTCATTTTATTTTTTCCAATGTAAGCGCAAGCGGTGGGATTCGAACCCACGGATCCGATCGGACACTGGATTAGCAATCCAGCGCTCTACCAGGCTAAGCGACGCTTGCTAAGAATACAAGGTTTGTAGTCTGACAGATTAGAAACCTTATATTTTGAATATAAAGAATTAAAGTTTTAATATTTTATCATGCTGGTTGGGAGTCTTAGACAAAAATAAAGAAAATAAAAAATGAGAGTTATCAATCTGATATGATTTCAAATACCATTTTTTCTATGATTGGTTTCTTCGTATATCTCTTGTCGTAATACCAACCCACGACATGGCCCTTTTGATCCTTTTCGTCAATTGGAGGGACGACAATGATCATGACACCATTACTTAAATATTTAAGAATGCGCTTGTCTATATTGTGTAATTTTTCATTACCAGAGGGATGAGTATGAAATTGCCATGCAATATCTACACCAAGTTCTTGTTTAAATTTGCGCATGTTGTATATTTTTGATTTTTTATATCTCATCCAACTGCGGGGTTTTACATGAACCTTTGTTTTTCGTAGATCGGGATTCATGATGTATTTGTTCACGATTCCAAAATTTTCCTTTCTATCAGCAAATAACCATCCATGAATGATGTAAGGTAACTCTTCTTTAGCTTTTTGAGTGAGTTCGTCGAATATTTTTTGAGGGATTAAATACCTGAAATTTTCAGCACTTTTAGCACTAATTTTACAAAACCTCTTACTTATATATCATAATCTCATTTTAATCTATAAAACGATAAAATTTATAGTTTTCGTTGAATTGGGGGAGAACTCTCTATTAAGAGATGTAAAATAAAAAACCTCTATTTTATTAAAATATTACCCTTTAACTTTCAAGTGAAATTATCATTTCGTAAAAATAAAATATCAAAAATAATTTCATATATTTAGCATTAGAAAACGATTTAAGTTATCTCACATTTTAAAAAGCAGATGTAGCCTAGCTGGTAAAGCATTTATATTAGGTGCGCTAAAGACGCCGGCCTTGAGACATCACACGTTCACGAAATAGTAGCAAGAAAGCCGGTGCGCGTGAGCGCTCGGGGGTTCGAGTCCCTCCATCTGCGCTTTTAAATGTGGATGAAAATAATGCGTGAGTGAAAACATTAATGGGCTATTGGCGCAGGCAGGTAGCGCAGCAGGCTCTTAACCTGACGGTCGGGGGTTCGATTCCCTCATAGCCCGTAAAATTCCTTTTTTTAATTTACATTATTAACCTTTCATCTATTTTAAGTTCAGGTTAACTCATAAGATTTTAAACAGTTCATCAAAATCAGACAAGTTGAACGGTTTTAGGATGTAACCGTCTGCGCCCGTTTCAGCAAAATTCTTTTTTACTTCCGAACCAGGGATAGCAGTCAGGAGATATAAAGGAATATCCTTAAGATTTTTATCGGATTTGATCATTTTACACAAATCATAACCCGATACATCAGGCAAGATAACATCTAAAAGTATGACATTTGGAGTGATTATTTTTAATTCTTCAATACCTTTCGTGCCACTAATGACTCCCTTGCAGCTATAACCACGACTTCCAAAAAAACTCTTTAATAATCTAATCGTGGCCAAATCATCTTCGATTAAAAGGATATCAACAGTTTCATGTTCACCTTTGATATCGTCTAAAATATTTTTAATTTTATTTTCGAGTAGGAGACTTTGATCAAAAATATTTTGAATTGTTACAAGAACCTCATCATTCAACTCATCTTTATACGCTTCCAGCAATAATTGACTAAAACCCTTTATTGTTGTCAATGGTTCTTTTAGCGCATGAGAAATTCCAGATAAAACCTCCCCATTAAGTTCTAATAATGCATTTCCAGTTTTTTTTGAATTTTTTTCTATGAAATATTTAACACTTTCCCTAATCAGCTTGGATATCGTTGAATATTGCTTCTCTTTTATAAAATCCTGCCATTGGTTCTTGGTGTCCTCGGAGACATACAAGGATATGCGTTCTTTGTCACGGTCATAAATTTTTTCTCCTTTCTGCCATTTTTTAAAAGCTTCAGTAACCGCACCCCTCCATACCGCGTACTTGCCCGTTTCCTTTTCATAAATCTCCATTTCTTCCGTTTTTTCTATTTTCTCTTCGTGATCTTTTTTATCTCCACCAATCATTAATCTTTCATCCGTTCTCTTATAGAATTTATCTGAATAAAAAAATTATGTGTGATAAATAAATTTTTTTATCAAAAAAATTATTCGCTACTAATTCATTTGTCTTTGGTCTTATATAAAAATTATTGATTATGGCAAGTATTTTTTTTAAAAATAACTGATAGGAATGATAATAATAATGGATGTTATATCAAAATGATATGATTTAAACAAAATTTTATGAAATTTCATTCATAAATGAATTTCAAATTTTTAATGTAAAAAAACTGAGAAGAATTTAAATTATCGTGTTATTATAATTGTTTTGTTAAGTGTTCTAAACAAAATTTAAATTTGATTTTATTTGGATTTGTGAAAAATTCCGACTTGGCATAAATTAAACACACATTCAAGAATATAGGTTGAGTTGTAAGAATTGCAACGCAGAATACAAACATCTCGGAGGATGCTAGCATAATGCCCAAAGATGAAGATCAAGACGAAAAAGGGGATGAGGATACCTTGGAAGAAGAAAAAACGGAAGAGATGAAAAGATACGAGAGGGAAACGGGCAAGTACGCGGTATGGAGGGGTGTGGTTACAGAAGGCTTCAAGAGATGGCAGAAAGGAGAAAAAATCTATGACCGCGATAAAGAACGCATATCCTTGTATGTCTCCGAGGACACCAAGAACCTTTGGCAGGATTTTATCAATGAGCAGGAATATGGTACCATCTCAAAATTGATACGAGACAGCGTGAAAATCTTTATAGATGATCATTTAGGAAATAATCCAACTATTAACCAACTCAATCCACAGACAATTTCAAATATTTCTCATGCTTTAAAGGAACCTTTAACTTCAATTAAGGGATATTCTCAATTATTATTGGAAAATTTCACGGATCAATTGAGTGATAATGTAAAATCAACCGTGAAAAATATATTGGAACAAAGCATCCTTCTCGAAAATAAAATAAAAGGATTTTTGGATGACATTCGAGTTCAGGCTCCGGAATATGACATTTTACTCATCGAGGATGATTTTGCAACTATTCGTTTAATTACTAGCCTGATTGAAAGCAGGGGTTATACTTGCAAGGGAGTCATTACCGGAGCGAAAGGGATCGAGGAAATTAAAGCAACACCCCCCAAAGTTATTTTACTAGACATTATCTTGCCAGATATTTCAGGATACGATATTTGCAAGACCATTAAATCCGATAAGAAATATAACAATATTCCTATATTTTTCTTAACGGCAATGAATGTTGCGGAAGTAGAAGAAAATCTCAAGGAGACGGGAGCTGATGGCTACATCCTAAAACCATTCAACTTATCCGATTTTGAAAAGATTTTCCAACTCATTAAAAATTAAAAACAATGGTTTTCATGCTGTAGATTTATTGAAATTATATTACTGTAATTAAATTGGCATTTTTTGATTAATCTGAAAGGATTAGCTTGTTTATTTTTTTTTTTTGGTCATGTTTAACAGGAATTTTTTTTCCAACGAGCTCAATACTTGCCATGTTTTCAATTATATGAGATTCTCCCTCCATGATGGCAAGGGCACGGCCTTTTCCTTCTAAGTTCCCAATAGCAAGCCCTCCTGTTGGCTCTCCCATTCGATTATAATATATAGTATATGCCTCAATTGTCAGCATGCCATTTGCAATGGTGATTGGTTCCTCTAAGGCCTCATCATTAATTGATTTTTGTGCTGAATCTACCTCTAAATCCTCCCAGGATAGAAGAGGAGGCTTTTTTCCATAAATTCCTATCGACTGTTTATCATTATAGCCTCCGTTTGCGGTATCCATAAAAATTAATGAGGGTTCTTTAAGAATACGCTCAATTGCGGTAACAATCGCATGCATGGAATAATTATTAAAAGGAGCACCAAAAAAGGGAAGCCCTCCCGTCAATGTTACTTCCCGAGGATCGTCATCAGAAAGACCTATTTCAATTCGGGCAATATCTACCATGCAAGGAAAGCAACTATAGAGATCAAACCCATTGATATCATCGAGGGATAATCCTGATTCTTTTAAAGCAAGTTTAGATGCCTTTCGTATGGCCGGTGAATTGTATAATTGAGGCCTTCGAGCCAAATCCTTAATGTTTGAAAGATCGATTCCTCCCATGAGATACACCCATTTTTCATAATCAATGCCTTGTTTTTCAGCAACCTCTTCACTTGTCATTACTATTGCTGCGGATTGATCCACATAAGGATTGGCAATCATGTGTTTCAGGTATGGATGATTGATAATCCGATTGTCAGAGGAAGGTGTTATGATGTCTTCTTTTGTTAAAGCTTGTTTTAGCCACGCATTTGGATGATGAGCAGCAACTTGAGAAAATCTCTCGAACATGGCACCCATGTGGTCCAAGTGATTTTTTAAGGTTCTTCCCGATTTTGCCCGAAGTGCCGTTTCAAATAATGCATAAGCCGTGGAAGGTTGTATTATTTTATAAGTCTTTTCAGAGGGGCTCATTTTTGAAGCATATGCTATCAAAGCTTTATTCCGACTCGTTGAAGAACCTTTTTCCCAATTTAAAACGATTTCTTTTTTTTTACCTCTGGATAATGAATAGCACGATTCTCCACCAGTGATGAGAACGATTCTAGATTCTCCACGTTCAATTGCTCTCGCAGCGCGATTTACAAGCATTTGTGGTGTATTTACCCCTATGGGAGCATAATACCTTTGATCGGGAGTAATTTCGAATCGCTCAGCTAAATCATCTGGAGCGCTTTCATAAGCAAGGCAATAAACATTTGAGACATATAAAGCATCTATGAGTTTTTTTTCTCCTTCCAATCCTGCATTTTTGAGTGCATCTTGACAGGCTTTCGCCATCATTCCTATGGGATCGAGGGG
>CAZRIR010000106.1:0-7342 GCA_964600195.1 uncultured archaeon
TGAGAATTTTTTTAAATTGAAAACATATCCCATGGTTGCAAATAGACGAGAAAACAGAAATAAAATGATTAGAATCATTGCAGAAGTGATGGATATTAATCCAGAATCATCTCCTCTTGTAAAGGAATTATTTGAGAATGTAGAACCAATAAATATCTTTGAAAAAATGTCTGAACCAATAGCATCAGAAAGAACTGGACATGTAAAGGACGTAACCTCTATTGAGAATAGTCAACCAACACATGCTAAAGTTGCAAGTGATTTTGATTCTAACAGCTCAGAATTGATAAAAAAAATTGAAAATATAGAACAAATTGAGAAAAATAAACCCAGCATATCAATTCGCAGTGGAACTCATGAAAGAACTCAGATGAAACAAATCACACTCAAAAAAAATTTAAAAGAATTAATCATTGTAGATGATATTTATTCAAAAGTAGCAGAAGAAATAATGGAAGCTGGAAAAGAAGCTATTAAAACCCATATAAGCAATAATGCTTCAAATTTTATGAATGCAATCAATTGCGCTTTTTTAACGATGTCAAATCCTGAAGAATATCCGAATTTTAGTTCTTTATTGAAAAAATTTAATCTTTTTACTTTAAAAACGTCAGATCTTAATGAAGTGAGGGCTATATATGTGAAAACGTTGGAAAGAATATCTGAATGGGAGAAATTTAAAAGTATTTAATTAGAAAAATTTTCGGGCTAACTCGTACAATCTTTCCCTCGCTAAATATTGAAGATCTTTAGTCCCAAAAAGGGTAACTTTAATTGTTTTTCTTTCTACTTCAACGGTTAAATTTAGATAATTAATTTTTTTTTGAATATTCTCCAAAAATTTGATAGTATTTTGAAGATCACCAGTATTATTGTAAAACCGCATGACCATCTTTTTTCCAGGCACGTCTAAAATCTCATGAATTATTTAAATAATTGCGAAAATTATATGCAAGGAGGATAAATAGTTATAATATTAAATTTGTATTTACATTCCTATAATCATCGGTTAATTTTCGATTTTCGATATTTCCGCACATGGGGCATTGAAGTTTACTGGCACCTTTTTTTTCCAAATCCGTGCCACATATAATGCAATCTGCATGGATTACACCCAAGTTTTTTCCAACAGTACTCAGTTTATATTCAGTAAATTCTTGTCCAATTACTTTAGCCCTAACAATGTCGGTAATTTGAAAAGCGTCCTGAATTTTTTCCACGTACTTGTTTGAAATTTCACTAACATGGATGTTTCCCATATAAGCACTATTGAAATGCATTTTATCATTGATAGTATAGAAAAGTATTCCAACTGAATATTTTCTAACGAATAATATTTCACCAACTACAATATCTCCTATTTTGACTACTTTTCTTTCATTTTCATTATAATCTTTTATTTCTACTTCACGTTTTTTATGGTCAATGTTTACGATACCTGTTTTAGAAGCGTATATCTCTCCATCTTTAACATAAGTAGAATTTTTATCGGGTAAAAACTCTTCAATGACTCCTAAATATTGACCCGTTAAAACAAGTTCTTGGTCTTTAATGCTTTTTTTACTCATTATTATTCACAAATTGACAAGTTAAAGAAAAAAATCTTAGTCTTTCTCACATATTAAGTAAATAAAATTAAAGAATGTAAATAAATTTATTCATTATATTAGAGCTTGAAGTTTAACAAACATGGTAATAATTAAAAAGAACGACTTGATTTCTATCATTCAAAACACAGAAACGTTTAAGAATCCCAAAATTGAATTAGAACAATACAGTATTGATGCAACTTGTGCTGTTGATTTTATTTATTTTGCTGGTTTTGAGTTCAATGACATCACTGATAATCTTCTTTTTGATTTAGGCGCCGGAACAGGAAGGTTATCAATAGCTAGTGCCTATTTTAGTCCTCGAGCGATAGTAAGTGTCGATTTGGATTGGAAAGCATTACAGGTCTTGAAAAATACTATTAATTCTCTTCATCTAAAAACCGTAATACATCCCGTTTGTACAAATATCAAGGATTTATCCTTATCAAAATTCATTTTTAAAAACAAATTTAAAACTACAACAATCATGAATCCCCCTTTCGGCGTTAAAAAAAAAAGAGCTGACAGGATCTTTTTAGAAAAAGCCTTTTCTTTTTCAGATGTAGTGTATTCAATTCACCTCTCGGGTGAAAAAAATTTTGCTTTCATATCGGATTTTGCGCATCAATTTGAATGGATAGTTGATTATCACATTAAATATAACATGATTCTTGAGAAATCTTTTGAATTTCATAAGAAAAAAACAAAAAAAATCGATGTAACAATATATCGTTTTATTAAAAAATAAAAAAGAATTAAAAGAATTATTGAAATTTTTTCCAAGAATCTAATTGTTTTGGATATTTGGCGTTATCTCTTAAAAGTTCTTCAATTCTTAGGAGTTGATTATATTTACTGGTTCGATCAGAACGTGCCGTTGCTCCTGTCTTGAGTTGACCAGTACAAAGTCCAACTGCTAAATCTGCTATGAAAGGATCCTCAGTCTCTCCAGAACGATGTGAAACCATCACATTGAAACCATTTTTAAAAGCCATTTTACAAGCTTCAATGGCTTCTGTAAGAGATCCAATTTGATTAACTTTTAAAAGCAAAGCGTTGCCACTTTTTTCTTTAATAGCTTTTTCTAAGATTTTTATATTGGTTACCGTTATATCATCATCAACTATTTGTATGGTTTTATCTACCTTGGCAGTAATATTACTAAAACCTCTAAAAGCTTTTTCATCGAAGGGATCTTCAATGGATTTAAACGGGTAATCATGAATTAAATCCATGTAGTAATTCAACAATTCTTCTTCATTTAGTTTTTTTCCATCGATGTCATAAGTATCATCTTCGAAAAATTCACTTGCCGCGGCATCCATTCCCAGTACAAAATCAGTTCCCATCAAAAAACCAGCTGATTCAATTGCTTCAATGATAATATCAATTGCTTCCCTTGTCATTGAAAAATTTGGAGCAAATCCTCCCTCATCTCCCACATTGATAGCAGAAGGTCCATATTTTTTTCCTAATAATTTTTTAAGATTTTGGTATACTTCTACAACATTCTGAATTGCTTGAGAAAAACTAGGTGCTCCGATAGGTAAAACCATGAATTCTTGTATTGATAAGTTATTCCCTGCATGTTCTCCTCCATTAACTATGTTGCAACAAGGCAGGGGAAGTAAAAAGTCTTCTCTTGTTTTATCATATGCTAATTCATGGAGATGTGAAAATAAAGGTTTTTCTGCTAATTTTGCGGCTAATTTTGCACAAGCTAAAGATACTGATAATATTGCATTTGCACCTAAATTACTTTTATTTGCTGTTCCATCAATCTTGATCATTTCCTCATCAATAATTTTTTGCTCTCGAGGATCAAATCCTATTAATTTTTCAGCAATTATTTTATTTACATTTGAAACTGCTTTTGTTACATGCTTACCTAAGAAAGCCTTTCCCCCATCCCTTAATTCTAATGCTTCGGAAACTCCAGTTGATGCTCCTGAAGGAACTGCGGATCTAGCATAAACCTTTCCTGAATATACATCCGTCTCAACAGTAGGATTCCCTCTTGAATCCAAAATCCATCTAGCTTTTATATTTGTTATCTTGAAATCAGTCATTTAAATATTTCCTATACTTTTTATTGAATTTTAATAAACACGTGTTTATTAATTTATAATATAAATGATATCATCATTCTTAATGTTTATTTCAATAAAATTAAAATGAATTTTGATAATTACTATTTTTCTCCAAGTACTATTAATTCTTTCATCGTGAGTTCTATTTTTGAATAATTTAATAGTTTATTTTTTAATTCTGGAGTTAGTAATTCCTTTATTTTCTGATTTTCTTCATGAACAAATTCTATTTTATCAAAATACTTTGAAAAAATTGATTTATATTCATCCAATCTCATTTTATTCAGAAAAACATTTGGTTTAAAATTTTTGTTTATCAAGTGATTCCAAGGTTTTTTTGGGTTTAGTTCATGACCTCCATAAAACCCGGAATAAACATCAATAGATATGTAAAATTTTCCACCTTTTTTTAATACTCGACTTATTTCTTTAACACATTTTTCAACATTTTTAAAATGCTCAAAACTAAGAACAGAAATGATAAAATCAAAAGAATTATCATGAAATCTCAAATTTTCGGCATTCATGTGCATTAATATTTGTCTTTTTTTTTTCCCACTTTTATTTAACTTTGATAATTCCTTAAAATACTGTCTATCAAAAAACGTAAATCGTAAAAAAGTTTTTAGAAATCTATTGAAGCTGTTTTGAGATATAATTGCTTTATACACTCTTAAATCATGTTTATTTAAAATTATATCCAAATCAATTCCAATAACTTGATTATCTTTACTTAATAGAAAAGTATAAGGGTATCTTTGACCGCATCCTATATCAAGTATTTTTAATCTTTTCAGATCGAGGTCATATTTTTTCTTGATAATTTCCTTTATTTTTAGATAATTCTTGTAGTTCGCTCTAGCTTTATGTTTTGATGATAACATTACTTTTTTAAGTAATTGAAGGTAATCCTTGATACCAGAATGAGTATATGTTTCCATTTTCCCCATTTATAATGCTACTTCTAATATTTTTTTTATTTAAGCTTTAATGCTAAATGACGTGATTCTGAAACAGAAATCATTCTTTTTATAATTTTAATAATCTTGGCAAAAATTTTTTTATTAATCAAAATTTCTTTATGTATTTAAACTTTTATTTAAATAAAATACTTTCAATTGATATGTCAAAATCAGTTATTTCTTCTGAAATTCGGCCATGGGTAGAAAAATACCGTCCGAGATTATTAGATGATGTCGTGAACCAAAAAGGAATTATAAGACGATTAAAACAATTTATTAACGATAAATCAATGCCTCATCTTATATTTGCAGGTCCAGCAGGAACGGGAAAAACAACATCTGCTCTTGCAATGGTTCGTGAAATCTATGGAAAAGAAATGAAACCTAATGTTAATTTTTTAGAATTAAATGCAAGTGATGCACGTGGTATAGATGTTATAAGGACTTATATTAAAGATTTTGCAAAAGCACGACCTCCCATAAACACGCCATTTAAAATTTTAATTTTAGATGAGGCAGATAACATGACTTCTCCAGCACAGCAGGCTTTGAGAAGGACGATGGAAAAATATACGAAAAATTGCAGGATGATTTTAATTTGTAATTATTCTAATAAACTGATCCCACCAATCCAATCAAGATGCGTGGTTTTTCGATTTTCTTCACTAAATAATGATGATATAAAAACAAGAGTACAATTAATTGCTAAAAATGAACATGTAAAATTGACTCCAGATGGTTTAAATTCCTTGGTGGATGTTTCTAGAGGGGATTGTAGACGAGCAATCAATTATTTACAATCTTGTGCCACGTTATCCAACAATATTGATCAAGACATAGTTCTTCGAGTGGCGGGAGAAGTTCCACCTGATAAAATAAGAGAAATTATAAACGTGGCTTTTGAAGGACAATTATCATTTTCAATAAAGCTACTTAATGATTTAATTAAAAATTATGGACTTTCAGGGAGAAATATCATTAAAAATATCCATAGAGAGATTTATGATTTTGATGTTTCAGAAGAAAAAAAAATTGAAATTTCAAAAGTGTTAGCTGAATTTGAATACAGATTAAGTCAGGGAGCAACCGAAGAAATTCAACTTCAAGCGCTATTAGCTCGATTTGTCTTGTTGAAGGATTGAAAATATTTGGGCTTTGAGATTGTGATTTATCATTTGATTAAAAAAATAATTCTCCATTCTCTCTATTGATTTAGGATCAGGTTTAAAACTAATGTTCTCCCCATATGAGATGTCCCATAAAATCAACCCTCTTGGATCTGCAGGTTGGTATGATCTTTCAATTGAACTATCAAATAAGGCCATGAATTCCTGAAACGTGATTATTTTCAATCCTACTTCCATTAATTTCCTTACCATTCGACGTATTTGTTGTCTTAAAAACCCCCTACTTTTAAAATCAAAAACTAAATGGTTATTTAGAATGTTTACAGAAGCAATATCAAGATCTCTTATAGAAGTGCTTTGATCATTTTTTCTTTTACAAAAATTAATAAAATCATGTCTTCCTTTTAGTAGATTACAAGCTTTTTTTAATAATTTGAAATCAAGGTTTTTTAGTATGTCCACAGGTTCGGGATAAACATATTTATAATGTCTCATGACTGCGTTGTAACGTGATGAAAAATCCATTGGAACGGTACAATAAGTCCATAATCCAATGTCTCTTGGAAGAGCGGAGTTAATTTCCATTAATATTAAGTTCTTATTAGTAATGAATGAAAACGTTGCGCCTCTTGCTGATACAAGTCGATCAGTTCTACTTGCAAATTCTATTATAGACACATCACTAGTTTTTATATAGTTTTTTTCCCTCAATGTTGAGATAATGCAATCTTCTATTGTTAAGAAATCAAGTTGTCTTTGAGATCCATGATATTTCTCAGAACCAATATAATAAAATTTACATAAGAATCTCTTCTCTGAATCAAGTTGAGTCATAAATAATTATATTGTTTGTTAGTATCATATAAATTTTAAGATTTGTATATACTGATATTGATTATTTATCAAGTAAAAATGTTTTAATGGTAAGGATTTTTTTTGTGATCAAGTATAATAAGTTAGCATTAATTAATAGATCAAAATATCAATAATATTTACTTACAAATCAATGTCAAAGATCACTTCTTTATTTAGGAATACTAAAGATCGCATTAACGCAAATGTATCTGTTAAATCTCATAATTTTTTATTTTTTACTGCATTGATCTTGATCGTGATCTTAGCTGTTGTAGTTAGAATTACACCTATTTTCAGGGGAGCATTAATAATTAAAGCTTTTGATCCATGGATTCAATGGTATAATGCTCAATATATAGATACGCACACTCTCTATGAATATTTTACGTGGCATGATTATCAAAGCTGGTATCCTAATGGAATTAATAGATCTGCACTAAGGCCAGGCTTGCCCTTTACTGTTGTAGTCATTCATAAGATTTTAAATTTTATTGGAATCCCCATACCTTTATATTATATCTGTTATTTTTTTCCGGCTATCATGGGCGGAATATCTGTATTAGTAATGTATTTTCTTGGAAAAGAAATATTAGACAAGAAATGTGGATTGCTAGCCGCATTTTTCATGGCATTCAGTGTTGGATACATGTCAAGAACCATGGCTGGATTTTTTGATAATGAAACGATAGGTGTATTTGCCTCTCTTATGACTCTACTAT
>CAZRIR010000107.1:0-1815 GCA_964600195.1 uncultured archaeon
GCGGAAGAGAAAATTGACAGTAATTTCTGGTTGAAAAACCATCTATAACCTTCAATAAAACACTCATGTGCTCTTATGATATGATCAAGCTGGTTCAGAACCATAAATTCCTCAAAGACATCCTTTCCAAAGAAATAGATTCCATGCCCTCTATAACTTGGAGAAAAACCAGTGACTTCTTCCTTTGGATCATTCCACATCATTTGATAAAGAGAATCGTTTATTTCCTGTGTTATATCCAGAGGTTTTATTTTTTTTAGTTTATTTAAAATAAACAAATCCATTGGGATTCCTCCATGAAGGCATAAAATTTTACTATTTATCAAGACACAAGTTGGGAGTAATTCATACAAATGCAATATATCATTAAAATTTTCAAAATTGGTAAATTTTTGAACAAATTCATTGTAAAATCCATATACTTGATTCATTTCAAGAGTCTCATGATTACCTCTTATTATATAATAGCGTTTTGGTTCCAAAATTTTCAAGCACAAAACTAATATCAAACATTCTAATTGATAGGGCCCCCTATCAACGAGATCTCCTAGAAAAACAACATGTTCGGGTTCAAAATCCTGAATTAATTTGATGAGAACTTTTAAAGTAGTCAAATCGCCATGAATATCTCCAATTACCAGAACCTCTTTTTGGTCATCAGGAAAATTTAACTCAACTAAAATGTTATCGTCCTGCATGATATTCGATACTCCATTTAGAATAGGAGAGATCTCATCAAAATCCAAATTAGAAATTTTTGATGGATTGGAAATTAACTCAGTCAAAAAATCTACATTAATCATGATTATTAAAGATGATATCTTGAATTTGATTGCTGGAAAATTGGATGAAAGAAATGTTTGCGATATTTTATTAACATGAAGGGGTAATTAACTAGCAATAAGAAGTTTATAATTTAAATATTTTTTATTATACTCATAAATCAATGGAAAAACGAGAAAAATCAAATTCTTTTAATTATTTCAAGGAAGTCATAAAGTCATTTGACAATCAAAAACTAAATGAAGATGATAGATTAGCCATTCAAAAGAATGGTGTTGTATATACTCCAGAAAAGTTAGCACGATACATGGTTCAGAGGGCTATAAATTATTATATTGTAGAAGAATTATTGGATGATAATTCTCTGGAAGAATTTCTTGTTCAAGAAGAGCTTGTTCTAAACTTTTTAGAAAAATTTCCATTATTAAGAAAAGAATTTTTTAGACAATTGAAAAAAATTAAAATCTTGGATCCTTCCTGTGGTTCGGGTATTTTTTTAGTGAATGCTGCGGAATATTTATTCCAATTACGTAAATTTAACACTCAAACTATTTCAGATTTACAAATCAAGAAGAATATTCTTCAAAATTCCATTTTTGGAGTGGAAATTGAGAAAAATGCATGCATTATATCCAAATTGAGGTTAATTTCTTGGATGCTAAATAATGATAGTAATCAAATTGAACTTGATCTTGAAAAGAATGACATTGAATATATGAACAGAGTTGAGGAACAATTAGATTGTAAGTTAAACATATATAATTCAGATTTTCTCTTAGAATTTGAACCAAATCACAACTTCGACGTGTGTATTGGAAACCCTCCCTATATTGAGAACAAGAAAATTTTTAATAAAGATTATAAAAAAAAGATTACAAAAAAATTCAAATCGGCATACAGGCTATTTGATTTCTCCATTCTATTCATTGAAAAGGCTTTAAATTTGCTACATGATAATGGTATTGTCTCCTATTTGTTAACTAATAAATTTTTAGCTGCGGACTATGGGGAAAAGATAAGAGAAATAATAAT
>CAZRIR010000107.1:1915-7335 GCA_964600195.1 uncultured archaeon
ATGTCTGAAACCATTGAGGATTTGAAAATTATTTATCGTCCTTTTGGATTTCTTGATTGGTACAAAAATTTTGAAAATATTAGTAAAAAATTGCACTCTGAAGATGATTTATTACTAATTGGAACTGGAAATGTAGGTAAATACCATGTATTATTTAATAAACGGATTAAAATAGCAAAACAAGATTTAGATATCCAATATCTTCGATATAGTAATGATAAAAAGAACATATGGCGAGAGCTGAGCAAACAGAAGCTATTATTTAGAGAAATCGCTAAAAAATTGACTTTTGTTTACGATCCTGGTATTTTTACTAACCTTACAGGTTTATATTTCATTAGAATTCCCTCCCATGATACAGATGATTTATTTGCTCTATTAACCATTTTAAATTCCGAATTAATGAATCAAGTGTTCAATACTCTTTTTGGAACTCTTCACATGTCAGGAGGATATTTGAGATATAATGCTAGTTTTATAAAGAGATTGCCTTTACCTGAACATTATCCCAGGACATTATCACACGTGGGTAAAATATTACAATTTCTCTCACAATTGATTTATGATTTGTCATTCTCTTCTGGTATTACTCTAATTGAGAAAAAGGATTTAAAACGGTATTTAAATTTCTATGTAAGCTTGAGTAATTCTCTAGTTAAACTAATATTTCTCAAGAAATTTTCAGATTTAAAGGTAAAAAACTTGTACCTATTATTAAGATCTGAAGAAGGTTTACCAATTATCCAAATTAAATTTTTTATTCCACATTTTAGTTTGAAGAAATACCAAATATTCAATGAAGAAGAATTAAATTCCCAAATTCTAAGAATTAAAGCGTTCTACCAAGAAAATAATAATAAACTTAGATCAGAGATTGAGTATATTAATAATCTTTTTAAAATATAACTACCTATCTAAAATATATAAAAATATAACTAATTCATAAACTTATATCAAGTAGAATCATGTCGGATTTTAAAGAGAAGTATGTGAGAAACATCATAAAGCTTGGAAATTCAAAAGCGGTTACTTTTCCTCAGGAATGGACTGAGGCCGCCAAGCTCAAGGAGAAATCAGAGATAACGATGTATCCTGTTGATGAAAAAACAATAATGATCGTTGCTCGTGAAGAAGAAAAGAAGCAAATTTTAAGAATTGATCCGTTCAAGGATAAAAATGGATGGTCCTTCAAATTTTTAAACCAAGCAATTATTTCTGCCTTTAAGCTTAATGTAGATGAAATATATATTAAATATAATGAAAAAACTCAAGCTGAATTATATGAACTTCTGATTAAACTTCGACAAGAAATCATTGCAATTGATTTTAAAGACATTTCGGAAAATAAAGAATTCTACATTAGTTTCTTGTTGGATACATCAAAAAAGGATTTGTTAGAAGTATTGAAAGATCTTGCAGGTGTTTTCAATACTATCATAGAAAACATAATAGTATCGGCAAGACAAAAAAATGAAACTATTGTAATAAAAAATTATGATATAATTTTGGCGGAAATCGATAGAAAATATTCATTGGGCACGCGAATACTCATTACAGGACTCTCTGAATATCATATATCAAAAGGATATCGAGATTTACCAATCAAACGATTTTTGGGTAATAGGGTCATCTTATTGTATATCCGTGATTTTATCAATGAGTCGTTGCGATTTCAAAACCTTCCAACAGATATAATCGCGAAATATTCAGATATTTTAACAGAAATTCCCCATGTATTGTATGATCTCATAAATAATTTTGATGATTTTGAGGTAAATACGATAACTGAATTTCAAAATAGATTAGACTCCCTAAAAAAAACTTTTGATAATACTCCATATGAAGACACCTTTGGGTTGGAATTATTGGTCAGGAGTATCATTGAATATTATTTGAGTAGTTTCAATAATTTCTTTGACATCGGTATAACGCGAATGATAGAAAGAATGTTGCAAACATCGCAATAATCTTCCGTTTTCATTGTATTTAAGGTAGATACTTAATTTTTTTTGCTATTGATATTTTAAAAAAACCTGCGGATTGAGAGAAAAATAATAAAATTGAAATTTCAATATGAATTATTCAACAAAAAATCAACAATGTAAATTTTGACGTTAGAACATTTAGTATATAGGAAGGTGATGTAGAGCTATGGCTAAAAAAAAGAAAGCACCAGTCCTTCCCGAAGAAGACGAAGTTCCCGAAGGAAAGGTGGATGAAGATGGGGATGAAATATTAGACCTTGATGCGATTAAGGATGATTTAGATGATGATTTAGAATATGATTTGAGTCAAATTGAGGATGACATGTTAGCCGATGAAACCGAAGATGAAGAATTTGGACCAGAAGTTGATGAGGTTATCAAGATGTTACGTGCTGTAAAATGCACTCCTTGTCCTGGAAGCAAGTATGTAGCAGAATGTCAAGTTCGGCATGATTATGGTTGTCCTCCAGATAAAGCTGAGAAATTTGTCCCTCTCACAGAGGCTCAACGTAGAAAAAAGTAAAGAAATAAACTTTCTTTTTACTATTATTTTTTAATATCTTTAATACATATGAGAAATTTTAGGAGTTTAGCTCTTTCTAAAATAATAATTTAATCGACTACTTTTCATATCTATTATTAATGTAAAGACTTTAATGTAGTTTTAATTTTTAAATCATTAATTATGATGTTGGAATGTATAAATTTCCATTTTGCATTGAAGATAAATTATCATGTTACATAAAACTAAAGAAAAATTATTCAAGCGGGTTATAATAGGCATGATTGGGCTGATCGTGTCCTTGGTAATTTGGGATATTAATGCAAAATGGGGAAACAGCCTTAATACTTGCCTATCATTATCAATAACAACATTTCTCCTGATTTACATCCCTTTTGAAATATATTGGAGCTTTAGAAACATTTGGTTTGACCGGTGGATACATCTCAGATCCAAGAATTTAGAAATTTCAAAAGATAAAATCCATGTTTCCGATGGGAAGTTTCTTGCCACGATTATCATTAAATCAAACGACAAGGAAAAAAGAAAGTCGAAAGATGCAATTATCATCATTAATCATGGATTTTCTGATAATAAGGAATCTCTTCAGTATTTTTATTTACCCTTGGCACTACAGGGATATGATATTTTAGCATATGATGCCCGGGGAACTGGTGGGTCAAAAAAAGCAGGAAATAAAAGAGATTTTCTAAAAAGGATTCAGGATCACGATTCAATAGTCAAATATATAAAGAATCATAATGAATTCAAAAATAAAAAAATATATTCAGTAGGTTTCAGCATCGGAGCAATTGCATCTTTATATAATGGATTTTCAGATAAAGATATTCAAAAGATAATTGCCATATCGGCCGTGTCAGATTATCGAAAGAATTCTCCTAAATTCAATCCCATAATACTGTTATATTATATATTCAAGGGAGTAAACCTCCATCCAAGCAAAGAAAATAATTTTAAACTTTCTCCTTATTTACGCTTTCAAGAAATTAAAAAGGTAACTATGAAAGAGGAGTGGTTAGAATTTAGCAAGAAAATCTTATTAATTCACAGTAAGAATGATAGGGTCATTAAACTCAAAAATTTTATTGAAAATGTATCAATCCTGGAACTTCCAAAAAGTAATCAAGTATTGTTCAGAAAAGGTGGACATTCTTTGAAAAAAAACGAGGTGGAACTGGTTGGAGCTTCTTTAAAATTTTTATCAGAATAACTTTACCATTTCCATGATAGTAATTTTAGCTAAAATGAGTGTCTTGTTGATCATATCTAATTTCTCTATAAAGTAATTCTCATTATTTTTGGATTGCTCTATTTCTTCGAAAATATTAAGAAATTGCTTTTGGTTTTCTAATTCCATGCTGTAAACATTATTTCGGAGCACATCGTCATTCATTTTTACTAAACAACCGTGATCATGAAATTCATGATTATGGGTGGGAAAGGTGGTTTCCCAAAGAATGTCACCCAATTTTGGATATATTTTGCTTACTAATCGTGAACAATAATCCTTGCTTTTTCTGCTATAAACAAAATAAAATGGCAATTTTCTCTGGTTATTAACTAAAAATTCAAATAATTTTTCCCGTATGCTATTCACCTGTTTGATCGACAAATTAAGATGTGAATGGTCTGATGATGAATTGCACTTGTTAAAAAGGAGATTACCATAATATTTCATTTTATTTAAATCAATGATATTTTTAATTATTGCTTCCTTTAACCAATGATCGAACTTGTAGAAATTAGTCAAGTTCATACTTAAATTTCTTGGAAATCGCCCAAGAAGAGACGTTTCATGAAAATCGATGATGTATATCTTGATATCTTCTTTGGTCCAATATGGTTCTAAGATTTCTTTAAGTAATAAAGCCTGCCCGGGAATGGGAACCTCATTGATTTCACTTTCTTCAGAAATGAATTCTGGAATAAATGTCCTGCGCCAAAACCTGTTCAAATTCATTCCATTTTCTAAATAATATCCGGACTTGTTAAGCTCCCTTGGATGTAAGAATCCAAAGGGATTCATGAGTGGTGAAAAAATAAGTACTTGATTATCGACTAGGAGGTCATTTAATGAACGTTCCTTATTCTTTATTTGTTGAAATAGTTCTAATATGCCAAAAAGACCATTATATTCGTTATGTTGTGCTCCGACGAACAATTTAACATATTTAACTTCATTAAAATCCATGCTTTTTTTAACATGGATGATGGGAATCTTTCCTTCGGGTATTTCATGAATTTTTGAGTAAATATAATCCAATTGATCTAATGATTCTATAAATTCTAAAATTTCTGTAAAAAATTCATTTCGAGCGGGAAGATCGATTAATTTCTTTAAAGTTTTGACATCCATTTTATTCAATTAACTTGTCCCAATCATTAAACTTAATTATTTTATCATAATTTTTAGTTATGCTCTTGAAGAGAGCACATCCTATCGAGAATATATTAACGAAATCGTCAAAAGTAAGATTCAAGAGTTTAGCATTTGAAGATGAAATGCCACGTCCCCGAAAGACTTCAATTTGTCCATCAAAACCTGAGAGGTTTACCACGAATTCTTGTTTATTCAAGTTCCCTTGGTAGTTTCCACGGGCAATTCTAGCCAATCCTCCAATTGGAACGATCTTTCCATCATCTTTTTGTGACATGTAGATCCTGATATCAAACGTGTGTTTTCCCCCTTGCCAATCAATTAAACTGAACTCGGCCATTTCCTGTATGGTGTAAGGATATGGATCTCTATTTTTCATGAATTTAGCGAAAAATTCTTCCTTACTTTGATTGATTAGAGCCGGAATATTTTTAAGATCTTCATCCGGACCAATTGGTATCACGCCCGCACCACCTGAACCGCCATTTGGCTTTATAATAAAAGGTTTTTTGTATTTGTTTAAAACATATTTGAT
>CAZRIR010000108.1:0-7227 GCA_964600195.1 uncultured archaeon
ATGAGATCCAAATTCAAAATAAATCCACAAAAAATTCCTATGATAAAACAAAGTGTAAATGAAGTAATCGCCAATATAGAGGAACTTCTGAAATGTTTCTTTAATTTATCAGAATTAATTTCTAATCCTGCTAAAAACATTAAAAATATAAAACCTAATGATGATAAAAAATCAAGCCAATCTCCTGTTTCCACTGAGACAATTGGTATTAATCCATTCAACCCAAAAATGATTCCTGCAATTAATTCAAGAACAATTGCCGGAATTCGAGCTTTATCACCAATAAAAGGAAAAAAAGTAATTGAAATGATAATTATTGATAAAACGACTAAATGATCTGACATTAAAAAGGTAAGAGATTTTATTATATATTTAAAGAAAAGAAGCCTACTATACTATTTAAAGTAGTTTAAGATTATTTCTTAAATAAATTGTTAATCAAATTGTATATTAAGATGAAATAATAAACTTAATTGTATTTTAAGAAAAAATATGAATTATTATGAAAAAATTTAATAAAATTATGACCAATGATTATGTGTTAATATTTTTAGCCTAATCCTTAAGATTGAAGCATTAATTATATTTATATAATCCCAAGATTAATCTAATTATATATAAATTAACGAATTAACAAAATGTAAGATTTAAATTAAATGATATATCTCAGTCTCTTGAAATTAATAAATTCATATTGTAACCCCCTTAATTCGATCAATATAGCTTTACAAGATTATCTAAATAAAAGGCAAATAAAATCATTTGAATATGAAACTCTAGATAAAAATTATTTACTGAAAAATATTACTAAAATTTTGTTAGACTTAGGGTTTTCCAATGATGATATAGAATATTTTCTAAAACAATATATGAATAATCATAATGAGTTTTATTGTGAAAAAATTTCTACAACTGTAAATGATATCAACAATACAAAATTAATCCCAATATTTTTAGAAATAATTCTTCTAAAATTTTTAGATTATATCTCAAATAAGGAGGAATCTTCTGAAACAATTTTAAAATTAACTAATCAAAAAATCTTAAGCATTAATATTTTATTAAGGTTAAAAGATTTGAATATTCTTTTTCTAAAAAACCATAAAAAAAGAAGAAATCTCTATAAATACATGTCCATACAAGTTAAATTAATTGAAATCTTAAATAATTATAAACATAATATCATAGACTTACAAAAAGGAAGAAATGTCAAGTTAAATCTCCAATTAATTTATTTAATTTATAGGATTACTGAATTTTTCAATATATCAGAAAAATTCAATTTTGATATTCTAAAAACTTATTTGAAAGAAAATTTAGAAGATTATCAAACCACAATTCCTTTAGTTTCTTTAAATAATCCTGAAATTTATTATTGTGGATATTATCTGGCTCAGAAATTATATATAGATGTAGATACTGAAAAAATCAAAACATTTCTAGCTGAAGTATATAATGATTGGCTTACAGAATTTGAATCTCCATTCATTCAAGGAACGAGAAGATTATATTATTTTCTAAAATCCCTTGATTTGTTTGAGATTCCATTATCAGTACAAGATCTATCCAAATTAAAAATTGGTGATGAAAAATATTTTGAATCATATTATATTTCTAATTTAGAAACATCTAGATTAGTGGTAATTTTAAAAATATTTGATCTCTTGAATCTAAGAGAAAAAGTGGGTCAAGTCAATATTGGTAAAATTATTTCAGAAATACAAAAAAGAGTGAATAATAATCGGATAATTCAATATAATGATGGAATATCAAATTCTGAGGCAATTTATTACATGATATTCTATAATTATGTGAATAATTCCATGGATAATTTAAAGGATGTTAACCTTATCGAAGATATTGTAATGAAAATACATAGAAATCTAGAAATCCTTACTATTAACGAGGATACCAACAGAGATTTATTAAGTGAATTGATCTATTCTTTTGAAAGTTTAAAATTGCTTAATTGCATCAAATCAAAAGAAAGCATTTTACATATTATAAAATATTTATTTCCGGAAAGAATTTATAACGAAATTGAAAATCTAGAAAATTACTCCGAATTAGATTGTTGTTTTCCTCAACCCATTATAAACAAGAAAACTGGTGAAGTTATTTCTAAAATAGGTTAAAATAAACCTAAATCATTTGAAATAGGTATTTTCAATATTAATTTCATATTTTTATATTTTCTATATTTTACGTATTTGCTTTTTCATATTATTTATATAAGATATTTCTAAATCTAATAATTCTCCTCCAGCCAAATCCTGCATGTATTTTTCGATAATAACTACACTTTCTTGTATGATTTGTATGATTGGAGAATTGACTGTTACATTATTAGTAAAAATGGTCTCTAATAGAAAATTAAATTGATATAAATTTTTTAATCCCATAAAGCCAGAATTACCTTTAATAGTATGGAATATTAATCGAAATTCTTCATTGAGATTCTTATTATCACGATTTACTTCAAATTTTGTTAATAGAGTTTTTATTTTATTAATAAGTTCAATCAATTCTTCAATAAATAATTCGGTTAAATTCTTTTCTTCCATATTTTTTTTTTGAATTAAATTTCTAAATTACTAGGTATCTTAAAACATTAAATAATCTTTGCATTGATAAATTTTAATACTCATTTTAGAAAAGATTTTGAATTTTATTGAATTTAAATTATTAAAAAAATTTATTATCTTAGGTAATATGAGATTACATTCCACAAATAAAAATACAGCTGATGTAGATTTTAAAACAGCTATTCTACTGGGTCAGGCATTAGATAAAGGCTTATACATGTTAAATGAAATTCCTAAACTTGACCAAGAGAACATTTATAATTTCAAAGATCATCGATTAAATGAAATTGGATATCAAGTTTTGTCAAAAATTTTAAGCGGATCAATTCAAGAAAAGGATCTCAGAAAAATTATTGATAAGGCTTTAAATTTTGAAGTTCCTGTAAAAAATATTGATAAAAATGATTATATTTGTTATTTAGATCGAGGTCCAACAGCCAGTTTTAAAGATTTTGGAGCAAGAACTTTAGCACAAATAATGGAATATTATCTCGAGAAAGATGATTCAAATGTAATCATCCTTACAGCAACCTCGGGGGATACAGGAGGTGCTGTAGCCCAAGCATTTTACGGAATGGAGAGAATTAAAGTTGTTGTTTTATATCCAAAAAATGAAATAAGCGATTTGCAAAGAAAACAAATGACGACTTTAGGTAAAAATATTACAGCTATCGGAATTGATGGAAAATTCGATGATTGTCAAGCACTAGTAAAGACTGCATTTGCGGATATAGACTTAAAGAATTTAAATCTTTCATCAGCAAACTCTATTAATATTGGTAGATTGCTTCCTCAAACATTATATTATTTCTGGAGTTATTCTCGAGTTATAGAGAAAAAAGATGATAAGGTAATCTTTTCAGTGCCTTCAGGCAACTTTGGTAATCTTATGGGAGGGTTGATTGCATTTAATATGGGATTACCTGTTAAAATTTTCATCAGTGCTGTAAATGAAAACGATGAATTTCCTAAATTTTTAGAGACAGACCAATATAATAAGATAGAACCTTCTCGTAAATGCATTAGTAATGCTATGAATGTTGGGCATCCCTCTAATTTGGCAAGATTAATTGATCTCTATGGAGGTCATTTGGATGAGACGGGAATTATTCATGAAAAGCCAAACATGGAAAAAATTAAAAATGAAATAGTATCATATTCCATATCAGATAATTTAACCAAGAAAACCATAAAAAACTTTTATAGTAAGTATAGTAAAATTATAGAACCTCATGGTGCTGTTGGATGGGCAAGCCTTGAAAATTATCGTAAAAATTTTCCTGAAGATAATAATATCAAAGCTATCTCTTTAGAAACAGCAGATCCCGCTAAATTTCCAGATGAAATCATTTCATTAATAAATATTGAACCAAAAATACCTAAAAACCTTGAATTAATCAAAATAAAGGAAGAATACCTTCATGAAATTAAAATAAAGGATTATTATGATTTCAAACATTTTTTGAAATATAATTTCAAATGACGATTGCTAATAATCATTTACTAAAAGAATAAAAGTTATTAATTTATGAAGATATATTTAAGTTAAGGTATTTTTTTTAGATATAAGAATTAAAAAAGTGTTCTAGTGGAAATCCATGGAATATTTAAAAGAAGAACCAGAAACTCAGAAGCTACTTTTTACAGGATTGGATAATGCAGGAAAGACTTCCATTATTTTAACATTACAGAGAGAATTCTCAAAATTTGCCACCCTATCTCCAACAAAAGGTGCCCAAAGAAGAATCTTTAATTTTTTAGGAAAGAGTATATCAGAATGGGATCTTGGAGGTCAAGAAAACTATCGAATATCATATTTAAGAAATCCAGATAAGTATTTTGAGGGTACTGAAATAGCTATTTATGTTATTGATGTAATTAACAGGGATCGTCATGGAGAAGCTCTTAGCTATTTAAATGATGTAATAGAAAAATTTAATGAATTGGAAATTGAACCCCCTATTTTCATATTCTTTCATAAATATGATCCTATAATTGTTCAGACCTCAATTGAAGAATTAAACAATACTTTGATTAAAATAAAGCAAACAATTAAGGATGAAATAAAATATAAAAAAATATTTTATTATACGACAAGTATCTATAATAAGCCATCCATTATTTCTGCCATAAGTGAAATTCTATTAACTTTATATCCAAAATCAGAATTATTACAGAAGACTATTGAAGAATACGTTAAAAAGGAAAATGGTATTGGAGGCATTGTCGTAGATGAAAATTCTTTAGTCATATGCACTTATTTTGCTGATGATGATTCCAAAAAATTATTAAATACAACAACGCCACACTTCTTAGCACTTCATGATAGTTTAATTGAAGGATTCAATAAGAGTAAAAAAGATATTAATAGTGAAGAAATGATCATTCATAGATTTGGTAAAGTTTTTGTATTTAAACCAATTCCATTGGAAGGACAAGATAATGATTATTATTTACTATTATTAAAAGATACTCCTGAATTTACGCAAACCTATTTTGATACTTTTTCCAACATGTTAAAAGAAGTTTTAGCAAAATAATCTCTTCTTAATTATTTAAATTCTCCAGTAAAAAGATTGGAATATCTACGTTGCTCTATAATGAATTTAGCATTTTCTAATAATATGACCAAAAAGACTTATTTTATCCTTTTAAATCTTTAAAATTTTTATTTAAAATGATTATTTTGCATACTTTTATTTCATTTAAAGCTTAAAGTTTAAGTTTTAAGGGCTAAAATTAATAAGACGTGATTGTTTTATATATCATAAAATAATCCAAAGATAAAAGGAGACATTATTCTTGATCATTTGTTCCAATTGCGGTGCAACGAATTCTGAAACCGAAGGAAGTATTTGTAGAAAATGTGGTGCATTACTTCCAATAGCTAAGAGTTCTCGAAGACATAGAATTGAAATGCCATCAAATGAAGACAATGAAATCAAAATCATATCAACAGAAAAAATAAATTCTAATAATAATAATCATTCTGGGAATAATATTCCAATAGAATTGCGCAATAATCCAGAAGCACAAATTTTTCATTCTCGAAAAGAAAAAAATAATTCAAGGGGTAACCAATTTGAATTGCAGGAGATTCCACTTTCTGATGATCTCTCAATAGAAACTTTACAAAATGATTTCATTAGCGGAAATGATTCTGAGGGTGATTTTCCAGCCCAAGAAACATTAACCACTGAGGGAACCATGATAAATCAAATAGCAAATGAAAAAATAATAAGCTTACCAGAAATCAAACCTCAACCATATCAAGGTTCGATTTTATCCTCCGCGCCCTCGATCATAAAACCTGCATCGAAACCTTCAAATTCAAAAAACAATGTTTCTATTCCAAAAATAAAACCTTTACCTACAAAGAAGTCTCCTGATGTAAGCGGAACCAATCCAAAAACACAAAAAATTGAAAAATCTATAAATACGGATGGCGAAGATTATTCTGTAAAAAAGCAAAAACAATTAGATCTAGAACAAGACATGATTGAAGTATTAAAATTTCTTTCAAAAAAATTATCACTTCCTAATAAAACATTCAAGACCTCTAAAAAAGAAGCATTGGAAGAGGAAATTGAAGAAAAGATGCATCCTTCTAGTTTAAATGAAATTTTAAAAAGTTTACTCAGCATGAATCAACACATTGAAGCTGCAACTTTATTAAGAACAGATGGTACAATTTTAGCTGCTGCTATATCTACAAGAATTTCTGATTCCTTACTTGCCACAATTGGCCAAAACCTATTAATGATTGGTACGGATATCATTCATGGATTAAGTGCTGGTGATTTGAAATCAATATCAATTCGAGGTACCGATGGTACACTTGATGTCGCTCCCCTAAATAGAAATTCACCTGTTTTAAAAGACATGCTACTCATGATTTTCTCAGATCCAAAAGTTAGATCGGGAGTAATATCTTTTTCCATCAAGCAAATAGAGAAACTAGTAATTGAATTTTTTAATATCAAATAAAAATATGGATATATATCGTTTAGATTAGTTTTAGTTTAATTCCGATTGAAATAAATAATATTCCACTGAGAATCATTGAGCAAGTAATGATAAGAATGATTAAAGCTCTTTCTAATATGATTTTTGGTTTCTTTTTCTTTAGATTCAGGTGATAATATAAAATAATTAAATTCATTCCAATTGCGATTATAAGAAACAAGATTGATGTTATAAACACTTCAAAAAAAAATATAGTATTTACGATAAGACTCGAAAATAATAATAACATAATTCCAAAATAGAGAAAAATTAAAATCACATCTCTATACTCCTTTTTCCTTTTTTCTGAAATAAATAACATATTTAATCTCCCTCCTTTTTATATTGTACTTTTTGTCTTTTTAATTACTTGAGAAAGAAAAAACAGGATTATAGAAGTAATCATGAGAAGAGGTAATCAATCTTGAAATGGTTTAACATTAGCTTGTTGAGTAACTCCATCTATATAATCGGTTCAATACTAAAAGATTAAACCAACTATTACCAAAAATACAACTCCTAAAGCCATTAGCCCAGTAATTCCAATAATGCTCATTAACATTTCATATAAGACTTTAGCACTCATTTTTTGGTTATTTCACCTCATTATTTTATAATAAATATTTCCCAATATATG